>RZYK01000140.1 GCA_009930355.1 Campylobacterota bacterium
AATAAAATGTGTTACCCTAAAATCTTAGAGTAGGAAGTTTTTTATCATGACAAAAAATCACTATGACGTCTTAGTCATTGGCGGCGGTATCTCAGGAGCAGCTCTCTTTTATGAGCTTGCCAAATATACAGATATTAAACGTATTGCACTTGTTGAAAAGTACGAGCGTTTAGCAAAACTTAATTCTGCTGGAACTTCCAATTCCCAAACCATTCACTGCGGTGACATCGAGACAAACTACACCTTAGAAAAAGCAACCAAAGTCAAAGAGACAGCGGGTATGATTGCAAAATATTGTCTTCAATATGGCCATCAAGAAAAGTTTTTGTTTGCTCATCAGAAAATGGCCATTGGTGTGGGTGATGCTGAGGTGGACTATATGCTTAAGCGTTACGAGGATTTTAAAGAGCTTTATCCTTATTTAGAAGTCTTTGATAAAGAAAAACTTTCCAAAATTGAGCCAAAACTTGTCTATGACCAGTATGGCAAAGAACGTCCTGAAAATATTGTCGGTGTGGGTGTCGAGGGTGGACAGTACAGTACCGTAGATTTTGGGCAAATGACAGAAAGTTTGGTAGAAGAAGCTCAAAAAATTGAGGGCAAAGTAGCCGATGTCTTTTTGAATTCGCAGGTCACAAGCATTACAAAATTGGGTGATATGCATGTGGTTATGACCAAAGATAAAACCTTTACTGCTGATTTTGTAGTGGTCAATGCGGGTGCACACTCACTCTATCTTGCACACGAAATGGGCTATGGTATGGATTTGGCATGTTTGCCAGTGGCTGGAAGCTTTTATATCACAAAACAAAAAATGTTGAATGGTAAAGTGTATATGGTGCAACATCCAAAGCTTCCTTTTGCTGCTTTGCATGGTGATCCCGATATTCTAGCAGATGGCTGTACCCGTTTTGGACCTACCGCATTGGTTCTTCCCAAATTAGAGCGTTATACGGGTGGTACCTATCTTGATTTTTGGCAGACTTTGCAGTTTGATACCAAAGTTGCTAAAGTATTTTATGATTTGATGAAAGACAGCGATATTCGCAATTATATTTTAAGAAATTTTTTGTTTGAGGTGCCAAAATACGGGAAAGAGCTTTTTGTGAAAGATGCACGTAAGATTGTCCCTTCTTTGCAGGTTGAGGATATTGAGTATGCTCATAACTTTGGAGGAGTAAGGCCTCAGGTGATTAATAAGACGGAGCAAAAGTTGATGTTAGGCGAGGCCAGTATTAATCCAGGAACAGGTATCGTTTTTAATATGACACCAAGCCCAGGGGCAACCAGTTGTTTAGGCAATGCACGTCGTGATACACGTATTTTATGTGAATACCTCGGTAAAACCTTTAACGAAGAATTGTTCAAACAAGAACTCGTTGATTAAAACTCCTAAGAAGGCGTGCTTGCACGCCTCTTTTTTTAAAGAAGTCTGATGATAAATCCCCTTGATCTTTACGCAAAAATTGAATCGCTGATTGGCTTTGATGCTCAATATGAACTACTTTACCAAAACTATTTAGAGATTTTAAACTCTTTACATGTAAAGCGTGTTTTGGATGTTGGCTGTGGCAATGGAAAATTTTTAAAGCACCTCAAAGAGAATAGTTTTGAGGCTTTCGGTATTGATAGAAGTGCCAAAATGGTGGAGCGTGCTCTTGCTTTAGGTGTGAATGCTTCAACCAAAGAGCTTAATGAATGGGAAACGCAAAGCTTTGAGTGTGTGGTGGCTATTGCGGATGTTTTAAATTACATTTCACCCTTAGAAATAAACGCTTTTTTAGATTCGGTGGCAGAGGTGCTACCCAAAGGGGGCTATTTTCTCTGTGATATCAATACGCTCTATGGTTTTGAAGGCGTGGCAGAAGGCGTTATGTGTCAAGACAATGGTCATGAGTTTTTGTGTGTAGATGCGACGTTTACGAACAAAGAGCTTTTGACAAAAATTGTGCTTTTTGAAAAAGAGGGTTCGTTATACCGTAAAGAAGAGGGAAGCATTACACAATACTTCCATCCCCTCTCTTTGTTTAAAAAACTAACACACTTTAAATTACTTTCGACCAAACCCATCACCCTCTTTGGAGAGGAGCCTGATAAAACTCTTTTAATGTTTCAAAAGCGTTAAGCCAAATCTTTTAAAAAGGTGGTAAGTGTTGAAGTTTGCTGTTTGAGTTCATCTTCAGCTTGCATCTTCTCTTGTAACTGTTTACGGTAGGCATCAAGCATCTCATCTAAACTAGCCAGTGCATTGGTACGCTCTTCTCCCACTAATGGAGGTTGTGCATCTTCTCCAAGCCCTAGCTTATCCATAAGTTCCGCTTTTTTCTCTTCAATCATCTTTTCAATTTTCTCAAAATTGTAATCTTGATAGAATTGAAGAGCACCTTTTGTTCGAAGGGCTTCTTTAAAGGCTTCAACCGCTTCATCTTGAGAGGATGCTAGTGTCTCACTGGTTTGGCTATTGGGTGAACTGCTTTGTTTGATGATAATTGCTTCATCTAAAATCGAGGCAAAGGCATTGCTTGCTTCTTTGTTTTTGGTCGCAATAGCATCAAAGCTCTGTTGCAGAAAAGTATTAACTCGTATTTTGCTCTCATCAAGGCTCATACGTACCTCCTTTGAATAGATACCTATGACAAGCAAAAAAGGTTCCTTTATGGAAAGATTTCAAAGAAACCCTTTTACATGTAAAAGGGTTATTTGGTGATAAACATATAAAAAGGTTTTTCGTCTAATTGCATATCTATCCAGACACCATTAGAACCTAGTGTATCAGCAAGCGCTACTTGTAATGAGAGATAGGTTTTAGGAAGCTCAAAAAGGACTTTGAGATTTTTATTAGAGAAGATCACTTTCGCTGCACCCGTAATAATATTACAAAACTCCGCCACACCATCAACAATACCCGCCGTATCATCGGCTGAAATACTCTCTCCTAACATTGCCTCAAGTGCGATAAGCGCAAGCTCTTTTGGAAAGACAAGAAAAAAAATACCGCTAATATCTCCTTTAAATTTCATTGCCGCAATAATGGTTTGAGGTGGAACTTTTTCATTAAATGGTCTAATTTCATGTTTGATTTTCTGTGCCTCAAGCCCTGTCATAGTCACCAGTGAATTAACCGCTGTGTCAATAAAAACGGGGAGGTTAATGATAAGCTGTTTTGAAAGAGCTAGGCTTTTATTTTGTGCTGTACTGTTGTCAGCATGATTGATAACGGTGTGCGTAATGGTCATATCATATTTTTTGGCCGAAGCTTTGATTCTAAAATCTTCAGCATTATTGGCTTGGACAATGGAATAGCCTAATCTGGAGAGTTCACCTGTAATTTTATTGGCATTCTCTTTGTCTTCATCATAAATTAAAACAGCCAACTCTTTTTTCATGGTGCTTGGATTGAAAAATAAAAGTGCTGTTTGAATATTTTGAAAAAGTTTAATCGATGTTGTTGTACTTAAATGCTTTAGATAAGTAAAAACATCTTTTTTATAATCTCCAATAGCAATAGGAATATCTATTTTATGGCTTACTTTTTCTAATTGCTTTACAAGATTGGCTAAATGCGGATCTTCTTTTACCAAAGGGGAATACGGTGCATTTTTAAGAGAAATAAAAATTCCTTTAATACCACGTTCTTTAAATGAGGCATACTGCCCTACGATGGTATTAGATAAAACAGTGTTACGACTCTCTAAAATTGTTTCATTGTAATGAAAAATTAAAATGGAATGTTGAATGGTATTTGTCATGCTTCGCTTCAAATATCTTATTTGTTAGGATTATGAGTCAAGATGATAGCATATAAAGCTTTTAAATTTATTGAAAATGATAGTTAGCTGTACAAAAGTTCATCATTATTACAGGCGTGAATAACAAAGCCTTATGATATAATTTTGTTACCATAGAATGATAAAATGGAGAGTATTTTAAATAAAGGAAAAAGTATGGACAAAAAAACAAAGATTTTAGCAACCGTTGGACCTGCAAGTGATAGCGTAGAAATTTTAGAGGGCTTAATTAAGGCGGGAGTGAATGTGTTTCGCCTCAATTTTAGTCATGGAAGTCATGAATATCATGCAAGTACGTTAGCAAAAATTAGAGAAGCCGAAGCAAAAATGGGCAAAAAAGTGGGGGTATTGCAAGATATTTGTGGTCCTAAGATTCGTGTAGGAAAATTAGAAGAAGATTTTATGCTCGTTTCGGGGGATAAACTTTATTTTAGTAAAGAGGAAATTGTTGGTAAAAAAGTCAAAGAGGGTGAGTATGCTCTGTGTATTAATCAACCTCAAATTTTAGACATGCTAAAGGTAGGCGAATACATTTATCTTTACGATGGTAATATCCGTGCACGTGTCATTGAGGCTGGTAAAAAAGTTGTCACTGAAGTAGAAAATAGCGGTAAACTCTCTTCTAATAAAGGGGTGAATTTCCCCAATACCGTGATTAACATTGAAGTGATTACACCCAAAGATGAAGCAGACCTTTTATGGGGCGCGCAAAATGGGGTTGATTTTGTGGCTGTTTCGTTTGTGCAAAATGCCAATGACATTTTACATGTAAGAAATATTTTGAATGAACATAAATCCCGTTCTCATATTTTTGCCAAAATTGAAAAATTTGATGCGGTTGAGAAAATTGATGAAATTTTAGAAGTGAGCGATGGTATTATGGTGGCTCGTGGAGACTTGGGAATTGAAGTTCCTTACTATAAAGTGCCTAGTATTCAGAAAAAAATTATTGCCAAAGCCAATGCTGCTTCAAAACCTGTTATTACAGCCACCCAAATGTTGCTCTCTATGGCAGAAAAAGAGATGGCAACCCGTGCAGAAATCAGTGACGTTGCTAATGCAGTACTCGATGGAACGGATGCTGTGATGCTTTCAGAAGAGAGTGCGATTGGGGTTAATCCTATTCATGTTGTTGAAGTTATGGCAGCCACGATCAGGGAGACAGAAAGCATTTATCCGTATGGAAAATTTGAAGTTTATCCCTTCTTAGATGAGACCGATATTATCTCCTCTTCGACAGCGAGGCTGGCAGATCGTTTAGGCGTTGAAGCGATGATTTCACTGACTAGTTCAGGAAAATCTGCTAAAAAATTGGGACGTTATCGCATTCGTGCTGATATCTATGCGGTCACACATGATGAAAAAATTGCACGTTCTCTTACTATTGCATGGGGCATTAAACCTATTATGAATGTTGACACCAGCAATTTAAATGTTATGATTGGACAAACATTGCAACGAGGTATTGAAAAAGGTGTTATTGATAAAGAAAAGACCTATATTGTCACAGCAGGGTATCCTTCTGGTGTTGAAGGAAGTACAAACTTTATTCGTATTTTGAAAAAAGAACAAATTGAGTATTACACCGATATGGTACTTTGAAATAGGATGAGGTTTTTATCTTTAATACTTCCTTAAAGA
>RZYK01000141.1 GCA_009930355.1 Campylobacterota bacterium
GTAGGTATGAAAAAATGTTAAATCAAGTCTGAGCAGATTTTCTAAAATATTTTCACGCAATCGCTTAATAATGTGTTGTCCAATATAGGCTGTGGAGCACGCTTGAATGTATTTGCCTCCCTCTTTGGCCGCATAAACAACAATGATGGCATAAGGTAATAACGAGAGCATTTCTCTGTCTTTGTTGATAAAAATTTCATCCAGAAGTGGTTTGACTAAATACGCAGAAGCCGCCGTTCCACTGCTGGCTAAAACCATACCAATAACAACCAAGATAAAAGAAGGAATATAATCTTTGTAAAAAGGTGTAAAACGCTTAAGGACATCTTTAAGGCTATACATTAACTATTTACCTTTTCCCATTGTGTTCCACTGGCTGTGTCCATAAGTTGAATATGTTTTGCTTCTAAAGTAGTACGAATGGCATCTGCTTTGGCAAAATCTTTTGCTTTTTTTGCTTCAGCTCTTTCGTGAAGTAAGCCCTCAATTTCTGCTTTTTCTTCTTCACTTACGCCTATTTGAAAATAGCTATAAGGATTATAAAGCCCAATACCTAGGACAGCTTCTATCCATTGTAGATTTGCACAGGTTATTGCTTTAAAAGCTTTATCTTTAGGATTTGCATCGAGCATTTCATTGGCGGCAGAGATCATTTCATCCAAACTGGCTAAGGCTTTTGAAATATTCAAATCATCGCTTAACGCTTCAAGTATGGCTTCCTTAAAGTTTTCAGAAGGTTCATTAGGCGTAGTTTCAAAAACTCTTTTTTTAAGACGGTAGAGTTTGTCTAAACGTTTTTTGGTATTGAGCAAATCCTCTTCAGAGAAGTTAAAATTAGCCCTGTAGTGTGTTGCGAGTAAATAAAAGCGTAAAACTTCACCACTATAGTTGGTAAGGGCATCTTTTAAGAAGAAACTATTGCCCAAAGATTTACTCATTTTCTCTCCACTGATGGTGACAAAACCATTATGCATCCAATACTTTGCAAGTTCTTGATGGCTTTTGCATCTGGTTTGTGCCGCTTCATTTTCGTGGTGTGGAAAGAGTAAATCAGCACCCCCAGCGTGAATGTCAATTTGAAAATCACCCTCACTTGCAAGGTGCTTTTCAATCATAGCAGAACACTCAATGTGCCAGCCTGGACGCCCCGCCCCAAAAGGAGCAGGGTAGCTTGGTTCATTCTCTTTTGAAAATTTCCATAGAGCAAAATCTTTTTGGTCTTTTTTCTCTTCTTTTTGTTCTACCCTTGATTGTGCTGCATCTTCTTCAATATTACGGTGGCTTAAGCAGAGGTATTTTTTATCTTTTGAAGTATCAAAATAAATACCATCACTGGTCGCATAAGCAACCTTCGTATCAAGCATAGATGCGATAAAGTCAATAATCTCTTCAACGGTTTCTGTTGCTTTTGGCTCAATGTCGGCATCTTTTACATGTAAAGCATGCATTTCTGTTTTGTAACGCTCAATGTAATACGATGTAATCGCTTCTAGGGATTGATGACTCTCTTTCATTTTTTTGATAATTTTATCATCAATATCCGTAAAATTTTTGACAAAAGTGACTTTGTAGTCTAATGCAAGAAAAACACGGCGCAATACATCAAAAGCAATAGCACTTCGTGCATGGCCTAAATGCGCATCATCGTAAACCGTTGGACCGCAGACATAAATTTTAACTTCGTTTTCTCTAAGGGGTATAAACGGTACTTTTTTCTTTTCTACCGAATCATAAATAACCATGAATAAATTCCTTTGCATAACATAAAATAGCCCATTCTAAAAGAAGTAGGGCAAGTAAAATAACTAATTTTTTACTATACAGTATAGCAAAAAAGGCTCTAAACCCAAAAGAGCGGAGGGTGAAAAACAACAGCACACACCCTGCTAAGGAGCCTGCCAATGCCAAACCTGCAGCCCCCATAGGTTTAATAAGCGCAAAAGAAAACAGAAGGTTAGCAATGAGCGAATATGCAGCTATTACAGCAGCCTCTTTTTGGCGCATACGTGCATAAAGCCACAGTGAAAAGAGTTTAGCTAAACCAAAAGGTACCAGACCTATCATGTACATGGCCAAAACAAACCCTGTTTTGGAAGTATCATTTTTACTAAAAGAGCCATGCTCAAACAAAAACCAAACTATCTCATGACTAAGCATATAGCCACCAAGCGTAGAAGTTGTTAGTAAAAAAGCTAAAATCCAAAACCCTTGAGAGAGTAATTTGGATGCTTCTATTTCATTATTGGCCTTTAAAAGTCGTGTCATTTTGGGAAAAATCCCTGTGGTAAGGGCAATAGCAAATAAAGCCAGTGGAAGCTGAAAAATACGGTTTCCATAATAGAGATAACTAATACTCCCTGTGACTAGGAAACTTGCTAATGTTGTGTCTACAAAAGAGACAATTTGTGGGGTCGAATTGCCTAAAATAGAGTGAAAAAAAGCACGGTTAAAATTTTGATTGCTCTCTTTTAAAAGAGCATCCTTTTTCTTTCTATGTCGAAACGCAAGGGTGAAAAGTCTGCAAAAATTATCTTTTTTGAGTGCAATAAGATGGACGATGACTTGTAAAACACCTCCCACTAAAACACCATAACTGAGGGCATAAACAATGGTTTTTTTATCGTATCCTTGAAACAACAATAAAGCACCTATCATACCAATGTTCAAAAGGGCAGTGGAAAAAGCAGTGACAGCAAAATGGTGCTTGTATTGAAGCAGTGAGCCAAAAAGAGTGACACAAAAAATAAGCGGTAAATAGTAAAAATTAATAGCAACAAAAGGTGCGCTAAGCGTGATAGTTTCTTTATCAAAACCAAAGGCAATAATTTTGGCAAAAAACTCACTAAAGAGTGTTACAATCAGTGAAAAGAAAATCAGAAATAAGAAAAAACGTATGAAAATAGTATAGGTAAAGAGTGCTTTTCTAGGCGTCTTAATAAAACTAGGAATAAAACTTTGTGTAAAGGCTCCTTCTGCAAAAATACGGCGAAACAAATTGGGGAATTTAAAGGCTACAAAAAAAATATCACTGTAAATATTTGCCCCTAAAATAGAGGCACTGAGCATATCACGAATAAAGCCAAAGATTCGCGACACCAAGGTTCCAATACTATTTGTAAAAAAAATTTTAATAAGCATGCGCAATGGTATCAAAAAATCGTTTAAACAAAATTTTTATCTAATTTTTGCTACCATAGCTTCATACATACGCTGTATTCGCCGATATCTAAATCAGACAATTTAAAGTTTATTCACGTAAAGGTGTTATCTTGGGCATATTCGATAAAATTAAAGGGCAAAATTCAGACCAAACAAAAGAAAATAATCAAGAATTGTCTGAATTTAAATCAATTGTTATTGATACCAGCAATGTTATAAAAGAAATTAAAAACGTTGCAACGGCTAACCGATTACAACCTTTAGAATTAGGGTTTAAGTTACTGAGCGTAACAACATACTACAGCGATGAAAAAAATGAAAATCATGCAATGAATCAAGAAGAAATGGCACTCTTCCTTGATGATAGTTTTCTTCTCAATCCTAATCTTAAAATTACACAAAATTATCGTGTTGAAATTTATAAAATTGGAACAGAAACTATATCTCTTCCTCATTTACCAGAGATAACACTCAGTGGTAATAAAAATTTAACTAAAATTATAGCGACTATATCGCAGAGTCATGATGTTGCATACAGTCCTGATCTTGAACAATGCATTATTGATGATATCCAAATGAAAAAAATTAAAACAGGAATTTTAGTAGGCATTCGTGATCAGAATATGTATAAAGAGGTTAAAAAAATTGTTGCCACCATTCATGTGAATGGTTTTTTAGATAAAAATCATTCATTTATTGTCTGTTCAGGTGTTGATGAAGTAGCTCCAGTGAATGACAACCTTATTTTACATTATAAGAAGAAAGTAAATGCTAAAAGTTCAGATGGTAAAGTGGATTATTCTAAGCGAGGATTTATTTTAGCGGTTGAAAAAGATGAATGTGTACTTGAGTATATTAAACCCCAAACAGGTACTTCTGGACGAAATTGTCGTGGGGTGTTTATTCCTGTTCCTGAGCCTCGTATCTCTCATACAGACGTCATTAATATAAGCGAAAATCTTACAACAAAAGAGAGCGAAACGAGTATAAAATACATTGCCAATCGTGGAGGCTATGTAAATTTTGAAAAAGGAATCTATGATATTCAAGAGCACATGGAAATTAATGAGATAAGCTTTAAATCAACAGGTTCCATTGATGCGAGTTTAGATTCTAATATTAAAATAAATATTAAGGAAACGGATATTCTTAAAGATGCCATTGGTGCAGGTATGAGTGTTGAAACAGCTGAAGTGCATGTTCAAGGTAACGTAGGAAGTGGAGCGAGAGTTAAGGCCAAAATTGTTGAAATTGGAGGTCAAACGCATCAGAGTTCTTACATTGAGGCTGACAAGATCATCATTACAGTTCATCATGGTGAAGCAAATGGTCAAGATGTTGAAATCGAAAGACTTGAAAGTGGCAAAGTCATTGCCGATACTGTTTATGTTAAACATATGACAGGCGGAGAAATTATTGCAAAAGTGATTAAAATTGACAATTTAATGTCTAATGCAAAAATTATAGCTTCAGAAAAAATAGAGATTGTTGAACTCAAAGGCAGTAATAATAAATTAATTATAGATCCTAGTGTGACCAAAGAGTTTCATGAAATGATTGAATCTATTACTAAAAAAATAGAACAACTTGAAGAAGAACTCAAAGCCTATCCTAGGCAACTGAGTAGTAAGAAAGAGTATATTGACAAAAATAAGCCCATGGCAGAAATGGTGAAAGAAAAAATTATGGAGTTAAAACGTAATAACGTTGAACCTCCTGTTACTTTGTTTGCAAAAGTGAAAGATTTCCAAGAAAAAGTCATGGAATACAATACTTTTTTACAAACATTTAAAGAGAAAAAAGAAGAACTCCGTGAATACAAAAGTGAGCTTAGCGGCGTTCAAAACAAAGTTTTTTTAGCAAAAATCATCAATCATTCTACATGGAGAGAGTTTAATGAAGTACGATTCAAACTCATTTATCCTCCAAGAGATATGACCTATAATCCACAAGAAAATGAAATTAGTCGTGAAATAAGCCTTAAAGATATGGGAGGAGAGTATAGAATTATGCGTTCAAGCGAGTATAGCCATTCATGATAGTTGGAATTGAAGGAAATGTTGTTAAAAAAGAAGTTACGTCGGTTTGCGTTAAAACAGCTTCAGGATTAAGTTATAAAGTTTTTGTTTCATTTTTTAGCATTGCAAAAATTACAAAAAATGAAATAGTATCTTTACATGTAAGTCAAATTATTCGTGAAGATCAACACAGTTTATATGGTTTTATAGATGAAAATGAAAAAAAAGTCTTCGATACCCTTATTAAAC
>RZYK01000142.1 GCA_009930355.1 Campylobacterota bacterium
GTCTTACCACAACACCTAATGCGTTGGGTGTTAAAGAAGTTAAGTAAAAGGAAGGATGATGATGAAGTTTAAATTATTACTTGCTGGTTCATTGGTAGCAATTGGTGCGATGGCGCTTTTAGCGAATAACATCAACGAAAAAGAAAAACAGCGTGTTGAGTTAACAAAAGCCCCAAGCGAAGCGGGAATTGTTGGTAAAGAGAAGAGCGAAGAGTGGGCAAAATACTATCCTCGTCAGTTTGATTCATGGAAAAAGACTAAGGAGTACGACACCTTTGCAGACATGCTTGCCAAAGACCCCGCACTCAATATTGCATGGGCAGGGTATGCATTTTCAAAAGACTACAACTCCCCTCGTGGGCACTATTATGCATTGCAAGATAATATCAACACTCTTCGAACAGGAGCACCTGTGGATGCAAAAACAGGTCCCCTGCCAACAGCGTGTTGGACATGTAAATCTCCTGATGTGCCTCGTTTGATTGAAGAAGATGGCGAGTTAGAGTATTTTACAGGTAAATGGGCGAAGTATGGTTCACAAATTGTCAATTCAATTGGCTGTGCAAACTGCCATGATGACAAAACAGCCCAGCTTAAAGTGCGTGTTCCTCATCTTGACCGTGGACTTCAAGCAGCGGGTTTAAAAACCTTTGAAGAATCAACCCATCAAGACAAACGCTCTTTAGTCTGTGCACAGTGTCACGTCGAGTATTACTTCAAAAAAACCGAGTGGAAAGATGCCAAAGGTGTTGATAAAACAGCAATGGTGGTGACACTTCCATGGGCAAATGGCATTGGTAAAGAGGGTAATGCAGGTGTTGAGGGTATGATTAAGTACTACGATGAAATTGGTTTTGCGGATTGGACACATAGTATTTCTAAAACACCAATGCTTAAAGCACAACATCCTGGTTATGAATTTTGGAAATCTGGCATTCACGGTCAAAAAGGTGTTTCGTGTGCAGACTGTCATATGCCTTATACGCAAGAAGGTTCTGTGAAGTATTCTGACCACCAAGTAAAAGAAAACCCGTTGGATTCTATGGATCAAAGTTGTATGAACTGCCACAGAGAGAGCGAGTCAAAGCTTAGAGGCATTGTGCATCAAAAATATGAGAGAAAAGAGTTCTTAAATAAAGTGGCGTTTGATAACATTGGTAAAGCGCATCTTGAAACAGGCAAGGCTATGGAGCTTGGTGCAACTGATGCAGAGCTTAAAGATATTCGTACATTGATTCGTCATGCACAATTCAAAGGCGATATGGCAGTTGCAGCACATGGTAACTATTTCCATGCTCCTGAAGAGACCCTTCGTTTGCTTTCTTCTGCGAGTGAAGATGCTCAAGAAGCGCGTTTATTGTTAGTTAAAGTATTGGCAAAATACGGTGCAATTGACTTTATGGCTCCTGAGTTTGACACCAAAGAAAAAGCTCAAAAATTGGCTAAAGTGGATTTAGCAGCATTGGCGGCTGAAAAGATGAAGTTTAAACAAACTTTAGAGCAAGAGTGGAAAAAAGAAGCAAAGGCAAAAGGCAGAGCTAATCCAGAAATGTATAAAGATGCTGATACCATTAACGATGGGAAATCTTCTTGGAATAAAAAGTAAGTATGATTTAAGATGAAGGGGTTTTCTCCTTCATCTTTATGTTATACTAAAGCGACGTGAGGGTTACGTTTTTTTCGTATAACATAAAGGATTTTGTGGTGTTACTTAGCATTTTGCGTTCGTATAAGACCATGCTGTTTGTACTGATCGCTTTAGCCTTAGGTGCTGCGGTTGCAACCTTTTTAGAGAATGATTTTGGTACGGCGTTTGCGAGGCATTATGTCTATGATGCGCTTTGGTATGAAGTGCTTTTGTGTTTAGCCTCTTTCAATATCGCGTTGGTACTTTATCGCACCAAAATGTTTTTACATGTAAGCCGTTTTACGTTTCATTTTGCTTTTATTGTACTGCTCATTGGCTCAGGGCTCACCCGTTATTTTGGGGTGGATGGTGTGATGAAAATTCGTGAAAACAGCAGTGCTAATACCCTTTTTTCTACCGAACTCAATGACGAAATACCCCTTCCTTTTACTGTGCATCTTAAAGATTTTGAGATGGAGCGTTACTATGGAAGTAAGGCACCTTCGTCGTATAACAGCGATGTGCGTATTGAAGATGGCACGATAAGCTTTGATGCGCATATTTCCATGAATGAGCCTCTTACTTACAAAGGGTATAAATTTTTTCAGACGTTTTATGATCCTGATGAAAAAGGAACGATTCTCTCCGTAACCAAAGACCCAGGGGTTGAAGTGACGTATGTAGGATATGCGCTTTTGTTTTTAGGACTTATTTTTAATCTTTTCGATAAAACATCACGCTTTTCAAAGCTTCTTGCTTCGATGAAACAGACCTCCTTGCTTGTTGGGCTGATACTTTTGACACAAACCCCACTTTTTTCGCACAGTGACTATGTTCAGACCTATTTGGATGAGCATCGAGCCAACAGTGTACACGTCGCAGAGGCGTTTGGAGAGCTTGTGGTGCAATCTCGTATGGGACGCATGAAACCTTTTGATACACTCGCTCAAGAGGTACTCTATAAACTCAGTGGCAAAAGCGCTTTGTATGAGATGATCCCGACGCAAATTGCGCTAGGAATGCTCTCGCATCCAAGCTTGTGGAAAAATTTGCCGATGATTCAAACCAAAACGCCAAAACTCAGGGAGTTTGTTGGTGTTTCACCGACACAAAAACTGCTTTGTTTTGAGGATTTTTTTGAGGGGCATCGCTATAAGCTTGAAGAGGAGTTACACAAAGCCTTAGCGCTTAAGCCTAGCCAACGAGGAACCTTTGAAAATGATGTAATTAAAGTCGATGAGAGGTTGAGCATCGCCTTTATGATGTACCAAGGGGTGTTGTTTAAACTCTTTCCTGTCATTGGCGATGAACATCATACCTGGGTGGCGTTTGAGCAGCTCATCATGAAAGGTAAAGGCGAAGAGCTCAAAGAGGTACAAGAATCTTCGGTGCATTTTGCCAATGCTTTGTTTGAGCGAAACTATGAAAAAGCATCGTTACATGTAAAAACTTTTGAGGCGTTTCAAACACGCTATGGATCACACATTATGCCCTCAAAAACGCATGTAAAGGTGGAGATTTTTTACAATCAGATAAAGATTTTTGAGCGTTTAACCTTAGCGTATGTGTTGATGAGTATCGCATTGCTCATAGTGGCATTTGGGCAGGTTTTTGCGCCACATATCTTTACATGTAAAAGGCTCAAACCTCTTTTTTACGGGGTAGTTTTACTTTTTATCTTGCATACATTGGGATTGGCGCTGAGGTGGTATGTTAGCTCTCATGCACCGATGAGCGATACGTATGAGTCGATGATTTACATCGCATGGTCGTGTTTGCTTTTTTGTATGCTCTTTATGCGTCACTCACTTTTTGCGCTTTCTGGTTCGGTGATGATGGCGGGTATTTTTATGTTTGTAGCACACTTAGGAAACATGGACCCTGAAATTACCAACCTTGTGCCTGTTTTAAAATCTTTTTGGCTCAGTCTTCATGTCTCGGTGATTACAGCCAGTTATGGCTTTTTTGCTCTAGGGTGTGCGCTGGGATTTTTTACACTTATACTCTTTACATGTAAACGCTCTTCTAACATTACAAAAGCGATTTTAAGCTTAAGCGTGATGAATGAAGTCGTACTCATCTTAGGCTTAAGCCTTTTGGTGATTGGGAACTTTTTAGGGGCGATTTGGGCGAATGAGTCGTGGGGACGTTACTGGGGGTGGGATCCTAAGGAGACGTGGGCGTATATTTCTATTATTATTTATACAATTATTTTACATGTAAGGCTAATTCCAAAACTCTCTTCGCACTACTTTTTTGCTGTGCTCTCTTTGTTGGGATTTGGTTCTATTTTGATGACCTATTTTGGGGTGAATTTTTACTTAGCAGGGATGCACTCGTATGCCACAGGTGATCCTGTGCCGATTCCTCATTGGGTTTATATTTGTCTTTTTTGTGTAACATTGCTGATTCTCGTTTCGTATAAAAATAAACAATTAAAGGAAGAAAAATGAAAAAAACAACGGCGCTTTTAGCCTCATTTGCTTGTAGTATGAGTTTATATGCAGGAGATATTCATGAGGGTGTGATTAAAGATGTTATTCATGGTGGTGGTTATACGTACCTTGAGATAGAAGATGCAAAGAAGAGTTATTGGATAGCCGTAGAGGGTGTGGAGATTCCTAAAGGGCTGGAAGTACGTTTTGAAGAAGAGATGCGTGCGAAAAACTTTCAAAGTAAGGCACTCAATCGTACCTTTGATGAGTTAATGTTCGCATCCAACCTCCAACACCGCACCAATGTCTCTGAAAAAGGAAATTTAGCGTTGATTACAGACGTGGTCGAACGCTCACCGTATCAAAAAGAGGGGTCGATGAGTGTGAAAGAAGTGTTACAAAAACGCTCAACATTAGGTGGAAAAAGTATTGCCATATCGGGAAAAGTGGTGAAAGCTTCGCAAAATATTATGGGACGTAATTGGGTGCATATTCAAGATGGAACAGGCGAGGGAAGTGAGGTTGGACGTATTGTGTTTACTTCAAAAGAATTACCTAAAGTAGGTGATATTGTAACAGCAAGCGGTGTTGTCGCCATTGACAAAGATTTTGGTTCGGGATATATTTATAAGATTATTGTAGAAAACGCTACGTTTAATCACTAAATCCTAAAAAGAGGTGTTAATGGCAAATGAACAGTTTCTTTTATTGCAATCTTTACCATTGTTTCATTCTTTAGAAGAAGAAGACATTCACACTATCGCTTCGTTTTGTACGGTACATCATCATAAAGCTGGTGATGTACTTTTTTATGAGAAAGATAGCAAAGATGCTATTTTTTACATTATCTCAGGTTCGGTGAAGTTTTATAAAGTGGATCGTTTTGATAATGAAATTTTTCTTTATAAACTCTACTCTAACTCGCTGATTTTTAATGTTTCTAAATTGATTGATAGTTTTTTTATTAGCTGTTATGCCAATGCTGAGTTTTTGGAAGATAGCACGATTTTACATATTAAAAGCACTCCGTTTCGAGAGATGATTTATGCCAATCAACGGTTAATGAAAAAAATTTTAGAAGAGTCATTTTCTATGATTCAACAAATGCAGTGTATTATTAGTCGCGACGTGGTGTTTGATGGCACAGCAAAAGTAGCGCATATGTTAGTGAATGACCTTGATACTTTTAACAGTTTGAAAAAACATGAAATCGCTTATATGTTGCATATTCAGCCTGAAACACTCTCTCGCATTCTCAATAAACTGACCCGTAATGGTACGATTGAAATTGATAAAAACAATGTCGTGATTTTAAATGT
>RZYK01000458.1 GCA_009930355.1 Campylobacterota bacterium
ATTTTTGACAACTCTCATTTAGGCGGTCAAGCACCCGTAGGTGCCATGGTGGTTTGGGATGAAAAGTTTGATAAATCAAGCTACCGCCGTTATGCATTACACCATGCCAATGAATATGCACAAATGAAAGAGATGCTAGAGCGTCGTATTCAGGATTTTTCCAAAGAATCACCTCCTGATCTTTGGATACTTGATGGCGGAGAGACTTTACTAAAACTTGCTTTCTCTTTACTCAAAGAGAAAAAAATACACCTTGATGTTTTAGCAATTGCAAAAGAAAAAATTGATGCTAAGGCACACCGTGCAAAGGGAAATGCCCACGACATAATCTGTACCAAAAACCAATCCCTAAAGTTACCTCCTAGTGATAAACGCTTACAGTTCATTCAAAGATTGAGAGATGAAGCTCATCGTTTTGCTATTACTTACCATCAAAAGAAAAGACAGAATAAAGATTTAACATTGGAACTTCAAAGTATTGAAGGCATTGGCGCTGCAACCATTAAAAAACTCCTCAACTATTTTGGTACATTTGACGCTATATACACTGCCACACAAGAAGAATTAGTCTTTACCATTGGTCAAAAACTTGGTACCACTCTCTTTAAAAACTTAAAAAAATAGCCTAATTTTAAGTATAAGTCAGCTAAAATTGGAGCTACTTATGTTTACTAACTAAAGGATCTTAGTTTGGTACTTTATGATAAAAATGGCTTATTTTTAGGGCTAGGAAATCAAGAGTTGTCCCTTTTGGGGTACGAAGATATGGAAGATTTCTGTAATTATCACAATGATTTTGCAGACCTTTTTGTCAACAAACCTGGTTTTATTGTTAAGTTTAAGAATTTTTCATGGATTGATTATGCCCTTCATAGTGGCACGCCAAGTAAACGAGTTCTTAGTTAAAACAAAAAGCGGAAAAGAACTTGATACTTCTTTAAGTATTAGTGAAATTTACCTTCCAAAAGAGATTAATGGCTCTTCCTTATTCTATGCAGTAGAGATAGCTGACGCAAGTAATAGACAAGATTTTTCTGCCTTTACCTCTTCTTTTGAGCCTATCATTCAAATACCAGAAT
>RZYK01000459.1 GCA_009930355.1 Campylobacterota bacterium
ATTTTATCGCATAAAATATTAAGAATCTATGATGTGTGTCATTATCTATTTGTTACAATTTTATTTTTTATTAAAAATCTTAATATATACATGTAAAATGTCTAATGCCGCAGGCGTAATACCACTGATTTCACTGGCAGCAAAAAGGGTTGGTGGATTGAAGCGTTGTAGTTTTTCTACTACTTCGTTGCTGAGTCCTGAGATGGAGCTAAAATCCATCATCGGTGGAATTTTTACATCCATCATCTCTTTCATTGTATCAATTTGGTCTTTTTGTTTTAAAATATAATTTTTATATTTTGCTTCAACTAAAATTTGTTCTTTTGCTTCTTCACTAAACTCTTTGACCAAAGGAGCAATTTTTTCTAATTTTTCAATGCTAAATTCTGAACGTGCAACAATTTTTTGTAAGGAGACTTTATCGGTAATTTTCTCTTCGCCAATACTTGCTAAAAAGGCGTTGTTTTCATTAGATGGTGTTAAAAATGCCTCTTCAAGAAAGCTCAATCCTTCATTTAATTGCAACTGTTTTTTGACCATACGTTCATGGGTTTGTTCATCAATTAAGCCTAATTTATACCCATAAGGCATGAGGCGCAAATCAGCATTATCTTCTCGAAGCAATAAACGGTATTCTGCACGAGAGGTAAACATACGGTAAGGCTCTTTGGTTCCTTTGGTAACTAAGTCATCAATTAAGACACCAATGTAAGCTTCATCACGTCTAAAAATAAGCGGTTCTTCATCTCTTAGACTCAAAGAAGCATTAATTCCTGCCATTAAACCTTGTGCAGCTGCTTCTTCATAGCCTGTGGTACCATTGATTTGTCCAGCGCAGTAAAGTCCGTCAATCTTCTTAGTTTCAAGCGAATGTTTAAGTTCAGTTGGATCAACATAGTCGTATTCAATGGCATAGCCATAGCGAACAATTTTGGCATTTTCCATACCCTCAACAGAGTGAATCATTCCTAGTTGCGTATCTGTTGGTAGAGAGGTTGCAAATCCATTGATGTAATACTCTGTGGCTTCTCGTGTTTGTGGTTCAATGAAAAGATGGTGACGTTCTTTGTCACGAAAA
>RZYK01000460.1 GCA_009930355.1 Campylobacterota bacterium
TTTTTAATCAGTTTGCTGGGTATCTTTTTCATGCACGTTTGCCTTCGAAATTGATACCCACATAGTAGCACAGAATCTTTTACATGTAAAGATAAAGAGCCTTTTTAAGACTCTTTATATTCATACAATCCCGCACTCAAATAACGCTCACCTGTGTCACATAAAATAGTGACAATCGTTTTTCCCTTATTTTCAGCTCTTTTAGCGACTTCAGAGGCAACATAAACGTTGGCTCCTGCTGAAATACCCACTAAGAGTCCTTCTTTTTTCGCAAGGTTTCGTGAGGTTTCTATAGCATTTTCGTAGCTGACTTTTACGACTTCATTATAAATTTTAGTATCTAAAACCGCAGGAACAAATCCCGCACCAATGCCTTGAATTTTATGTGGTCCTGGATTTCCACCTGAGAGCACTGGAGAGGTTTCAGGTTCTACCGCAATGATTTGGATGTTGGGATTTAGCTCTTTAAGACGTTTCCCTGTACCCGTAATCGTTCCTCCCGTACCAACGGCGGCAATAAAAATATCCACTTTCCCGTCCGTATCCCTCCAAATTTCTTCCGCAGTGGTTTGGTAGTGAATCGCTGGATTAGACTCATTGGCAAATTGTTGTGGCACAAAAGCATTGGGTATCTCTTTAGAGAGTTCATTGGCTTTGTCAACGGCACCTTTCATTCCTAACGTTGGTTCTGTTAAAACCAGCTCAGCCCCTAAGGCTGCTAAGAGTTTACGGCGTTCCAAACTCATAGAACTTGGCATAGTGAGAATAAGTTTTAAGCCTAAACTAGCACATACGGTAGCTAATCCAATACCTGTGTTACCACTGGTGGGTTCGATAATAACAGAAGTCTCGTTGATAAGCCCTTTCTCAAGCGCTATTTTAATCATATTAAATCCAATACGGTCTTTCACGGAATGCGAAGGATTTAAAAATTCACATTTTCCTAAAACGAGTGTATTTGAAGCACTCGAAGCGTGATTGAGTTTTACAAGGGGTGTATTGCCGATGAGTTCGGTAACATTGTGTGCGTACATAGAATCTCCTTTATTTAAATACTATAGTTTAATTGGTGACTCA
>RZYK01000011.1 GCA_009930355.1 Campylobacterota bacterium
CTTACTAAGCGAAATTAAATCTTTGATTTCTGCCCATTCATCTCCAATGGTTGTACAAAAATGATTGCTTGAGCTTTGGTACAATCTAACCGAACTCTTAACATTCTCACCAATCAAATCATGTTTTCCAATGCCATAAATATCAAGGCTAATTTTGTCTTTGCTAGACAATCCAAATCTGTTGCCAATCTGATATGGCATTACAAATCCACTACGCAATGTGTTTCCAGATATTTTAAGCCTCCAAGAATCATCAGACAAATCAAAAGTAACGCCAACTCCGGAAGAATAAAACGCGATCCCGGCCTGAATTGACTCATTACCAGAAACAATAAAATCATCAAAAAATTTACACTTATTCGAACTTAACTGAAGAATTTTATGCGGACTTGCAGAATGATATACGGAACAACGATTGCTGGTTATTTTTCTTCCAGAGACAACATCATACAAATCAAAAAACAAAAATCTCTGCTTCAATTTTCTAACTTGATCAGGAACCCTAATGTCAACTCTAACTTTATCATTCCCATATTTTGTAATTGTTGCGTAGGTGACATCACAGATTCCAGATTTTGCTTCTGCTTTTGGTTTTTTTGTCGGACACGTAGCATTCAAATATTTATCCAACTCTTCTCTCGTAGAAGAAAGAAGCGAAAAACGCATCAAATCAAGACTGGTTTGTTTGTCTTTTATTAGCTTGAAATCTCTAGCCCAATCCTCTGTTGATCTACTGGCTCCGTTATTGATAAGATTATACTGATGTCCAAATTCCTTCTCTACAAGATCAGCCACAAGATCAAACATATCTCTGTTGTTGATCTTTGACGCAACCTGTAAAATTTTAATTGTTTTGTCTGTCGCGGTGAACATTGAATCTTCTCCCTTTGTGTTGTTTGTTCTGTTGAGAAGACAATATCGAGTGTTTGATATAATGCAATAAGTTTTTAAATTTTCTTCAATACTCTCCACCAATCATGTATTCCGTTGAATGTTGTGTGCCAATCATTCAAATTGTCAGTTATATCTCTTACAACTTCATACTCATATTGGTTATCAATATATTCGAAAAATCCATCGTCCGCACAACAGCCGCCATACCCTTCACCGAGATAAATCAAATATTGTCCAGGCTGGATAATTCTTGCAATGCATTCAGCCATATTAGATTGATAACAAGGCCAGCTTAAAATAATGGCGTCATATACGGACAAATCAACATCAAGCATTGGCATTTTATTTATTTTTATGTATTCTTGAGCAAAACCATAATTATTTGATTTGTCATCAACAGCATCGCAATAGACGCCATTATGCACAAGATTAGCAGCCAAATATCCAGTGCCGCAACCAAGATCAACACAATGCTTATCATGCAAAAAATGAGACAATAACCATATTGTCTCATTAGTTAAAATTGGGAAGCTTACCTTGGTATATTCTTCTCGTATTCTGAAAGATGCGCTAATCTGGTCTGAACTAAAATTATATTCATTTCCGATAAGACGTAGCCATTCTTCCTTTGAAGCAAGATTTCCAACTGGTGGAATTGTAAATTCAATTTCCATTTATTCCCCCCTTGTTTTTTATTATTTGTGCAACAAGATAAATTTCTTTTGTGACATGTTTTAGAAAAGCCCTTGTATTCTTTGGGCGTAATTCATAGTTTGGTGTAACTGTACAAATGTGTTCTTCAAAGTTTCCACGACTAGAATATTCTTTCGATGAAAAATACACTTTAAAATTATATTCATGCAATGGCTTTAAGTCTTCGACATCCCAATCATCAATTAGAGAAAACATACCTGAACTCAAAACAACAGCCTTTAGCCTAGTTTCTTTTCCAACTTCTTCCATTGACCCATGTGCATCAACATATTTTTGAATTGAAGAAATATCGGTTGTCAGGATATTCTTTCGCATCAATTCAAGAACCAAAAACCCCCAATTCAAGATCAGCCTTAATCTTCTCGATTCGATCAAGAGATTGATTCTCTTTAAATGAATTGTCCGGTTCTGGCAAATGTCCAGATACCCCAGACAATCTATCTATAATTTGATTTGACATACTCACACGGCTAAAGCTCGTGGGATTCTGGTATCATCAGGCGTTGCCAGATTGCTCTGGACTAACACGACCTCCTCCATAAGTTGATGCCCCAACTACTATCTGTAACTATAGCCGCCTGATTCCTTCTTCAAGGATGTTTCTGGCGGCATTTCTGTCTCTATGCAAAAGAACTCCACATGATGGACATATCCATTCCCTATTCGACAAGTCTTTAAATCCCATGGATTTGTTTACGTTTTTACACATATTGCAAGTTTTAGTGGATGGAAAAAATCTATCTACTGTGCTCATTTTCTTTCCATACTCGGAACATTTATGTCCAACAATATTCAAAAAATCAGAGAACCCGAGATCAGAAACTTTACGACCCCACAACTTTTTCATCGCAGAAATATTTAAATCCTCAAAAAATAAATAATCATAGTCGCAGACAAGTTTATTCGCCAATTTAAAATGGAAGTCTCGACGTTTATAGGTTATGAGCTTATGAATCCTGGCTAAATTCACAACTGCCTTCCGTCTTGAATTGCTCCATATTTTTTTACGAGAAACGGCTTTATTTGCCCTGCGAATTTCTTTGAGCCCAGATGTAAAGACAAGTGGTGAATTGATTTCTACAATACCATCTGAGCATGTGAGAAACGTTTTCAGCCCGAAATCAAACCCCGCGCTTTTACCCGTCATCGGCTTGATTGTTTGAGGTTCTACATTATCACAAGAAAACGTTATGTAGAAATCACCGAGAGCATCCCGTTTAATGGTTACAGTTTTAATCGCACCAATAATATCACGAGATTTGGAGAATTTAAACATCTTATCTCCAATCTTGATTCGATTGCCATCAAGCAGCTTATATCCAGCTTGTTTTAAGGTGAATGATTTGTATTTCCTAGTTTTCTTAAAAGATGGCGGTGAATACCTTAATCCAACAGATTTATCTTTCTGATACTTAAAGAAAAGCTTATATCCACGATCAATCCTTTCAACTATGTCTTGGATGGCTTGGGATGGAACAAACCTGTAGAACTCGTATTTCTTGATTTTCTTGAGTTTAGTTAGATGTGTTTTTAGTCTATTTGGATTCAAATATTTTCCGGTAAGCTTAAAATATCTTTTATGCAAAGCAATACAGTGATTATATATTACTCCACTAAAAATTATCAACCTGTCGAGATAACGATTCTTTTTTGAACGGTATAGCTTATATTTAAATGATTTACGCATCTATATTTCCGGGTTACTGATTTTATCGGTATCAAATTGAAATATCTTTCCGTTTTTCCGTTCAACATAAAAAGACAATATCGAGTATTCCATATATATCAACACATTTTTAAAAAAATTAAAAAATACTCGATATTGTCTTGCTTATTCAACTATTTAAGAAGCAATCTTGATTTCAGACAAAGATAGGGCTCGCCCCTTAATAGAAACCATTTCATCAATCATATCAAGACATTTTGGATCACAGAAGTAACATACGGCCTTGGCCAATGTTATCGACGCATTGTGCATATTCTTATCCTGTTCGCTCAACTTCTCAAAATTCTTCACACATCCAAGAGTTTCGATTGCAGATTTCGCTTGACGATGGGCCGACACAACATACGTCCTCGACGCCTTGATCATTCCATGATCAGTCAAACGCTCAAGCCCCATTTTATTCACGGCCCTGAACAATACGCCCTTTTCAACCTTGGCTCGCGTTCTTGCGGATTGGAGAATATAATCTCCAGACGTTGCAATATCACGATCAACAAGTTTCGACATATAAGCATACGTCAACATCATTCCGGGTTTGGTCTTCAACAACGCACGATAGATAATATTAATATCCGCGCCGTAAATTCTAGCCATTTTCAATCTCCTTTTGTTTGTGTTGTGTTTATTTCCCCTTTCGATAAAAATACATTATGCGGTGTTATATAATATGCAACAATATTTTGAAATACCAAACAAAAATGCGACCAATTGCTTGGTCGCATTCGTTTATTGTAATTCATTACAATTTAAACCAACCCCAAATTCTTTCATGGCCTCTTTTGCCATATCAAAAATCTCATCCCTTTTTTCTGCTACCCCATCATTACTGTAGGCGAAAAAGGTCATTTCCCAAAGACAATGGGCTACAATCTCATGATCTGGAAGATCAACCGGCAACACCTCCATTGCAAGCCATTCTCTCCAGTCAGTAAAATCAAGACCAATTGCATATTCGGAATTTAGATCAAACCCATTTACCGCCCAATAAGCCTCATTAACCCACGATTCTCCTTCATATTCAACCTTCTCTTCTGGAATAAGTTTTAATTTAATAGATATTACATCCGAATCAGTCGGCTCATAGCCTTTTAATTCATTAATAACCCGTCTATATCCAGCTTGAACAGCCTCAATATCATGAGGCTCCTCTTCTGGATTAAGTTTGTCATTGTCATAATAGTGATTAATCATAAAAACCATAACTTTTTCAACATCAACAGAATCAACCAACTCTTTAAACTTCATTAAAACTTTCCTTTATTATTTTTCTCAACGCATTGTAAATATGGCTATCGTTCATATACGAGTACAACTCAGACAAAAAATCATGCCCATAGACAACCTTACGCCGCTTCCATATTGTTCCAAAAACATTCCAAAGAAGAACATTTTCAGAACAGCCCATTGCTGCATAGTCTGCCACAAGCCTATTATAGCCACCAACATAATCTTTAATTATGAAACTGAACTCCTGCTTCATAATTTCATAATGCTCTTTCTTAATTTTTAAGGGCATTGACAACTCCAGTCGGTGTTTTGTTTATTGGTTAAACTCAACGGAACTTTCAAAAATCAGCCGCTATTGTTCTCAATCTCATTTGCACATGCGATCATGGCATGTGCAATTGCCCTCGCAAGATCTGGACTCATAGGTCATCGCCATTAAGTCAGATGAATGTTATTGAAAATAAAGCCCAGACTGCAATAACGGCCTGGGCTTTTATCAACATATTAAAGTATTTTAATTTCAAAACTAAAAAGTCTTCCATCAAGCAACTTCTTAACCTCTTTACGATCTTCTTCCGTAAACGAAACACTGGTCCAATTATATTTGTTGCCAATAATAACCAATCCATCTTCAAAAAACACTGGAAGTTTGTGAGGATAAATCCCGGCCTCTATAAGATTGTTTGTTGCTATAATCCTAAAATTCTCAAGTTTTCTTTTCTTCGAAATCTCATCGGCAACATTACGCCTTCTCACCTCTTCAGATTTGATTGCAGACTCTTTTTGCCGTTTATTATATTCCGCAAACAATTCATATTTGTTGTACTTGGCGAACACCACTTCGGGGATGTTTCTCAACTGCAACAAATGCAACTCTTTTGATTTAAGATATTGGCTATCAAGACATGCGTGACAAAACCCATCGCCAGCAGAATTGTATTGTTTGCCACAATATCCGCATTTAAAAGTCGAACACAACAGATCACACAGCTCATACGTTGGAACAATATAATAACCATCTTTAATTTTATTGTTGTCAATAAGCTTTTCAAACCAATCAAACACTCTATGGTTTTTCAGAGTTTCACAATCAGCGTTAAACTGATTATTAAACAAATGATCGGTTTCAATGCTGATGTCTTCATCTCTATAAAAACCATCTTTAATTTTGTAATCAATCCACTTCTTTTCGGATATTTTCATTTTTTCATATCCAAAACACTTCAACTCACTGCACATCAAATCATATTCAGCCCTTGCGGCTAAATTTTCATCTTTAGATTTAGAAGTGTCATCAAAATTAAATCTGTAAAACACAATTTTCGTATTAACAGTTTTCATTTGCATTCTCCCTGTGTTGTTGTTTCCTGTTAAAAACACATTATGTAGTTTTGTTTACAACGCAAGAAAAAATTTTAAATACTAAAAATAAAAAACCCCGATTTAACATCGGGGTTTTCAATAATAATAAGTTTTTACATACTAGTGCAAGCAGTCGTCAAGCTTGTATGAATCGCAACATCCAAATCGTCACTTTCGTTGTAGTTGTAATATTTGCCTGGACATTCCCAATGTCCAATCTTTTCATCAAAATAGACCTCAACTCTTGAGATTTCAGTCAACTCAAGAACACATTGAGAATCTTGAATCATGGATCGAAAATCAAGCCTGATTCCGTCTACTCCAGAACCAGATTCAAAAACCCCTATAATAAAACCAGAACCATATTTATCAACATTGCGATCAACCAATTCCATTTTCATGCAAAGCTCTGGTTTATCCAAAACAAACGATGCTTTTCTAACCTCAATACCGTATTTGTTGTAGATCAATGAATGTTCATATCCGACATCGCCAACGAACATTTCAGTAATCAATTCAGCCGCAGTTTGAGAACAATCAATTTGGCTCATTTTTCAAATCCTTTAGTTAGATTGTTAAATACGGAAACATAAAGTATATTTCTCATCATTTTTTTGTTTGGCCATTTGTTTTTCAAAAAACTCATGAAGTTTTTTGATTGCGCGGTTATAAGCGACATCACAGCCAGTTTTAAAATCAAAAACATCGCCATCATCATAGTTAACAGAAGACATTTCCTTTATCGTGAGTCGGCCATAATTCGCACTATTAACACGCAAAACACAAACAACGTGTTTTGGAACAACCGACCCATCTTTTGCGTTGACATTCAGTTTGTTGAAACTACAATTCACAATAGAATATTGGTCGCTATAATCCTTTTCTTTGGGTTTATCTTTACAACAAACACCTGCGCTAACATTCGGCTCAATAACAACCACGTTAAGATCAAAGTATTTTTTCGTAAGAGGAATACTTCCGAGATATTCTCCAGATGAAACAAGCCTCGTTTCACAAAGGACAATCTCCTTATCAAGATATGGCACAGTCTTGTAAATAATCGGATTATTTCCGGTCATACCCGCAGAGCAACCGTAAAAGATAAAGTGCTCATTTGGCTTTACAATTCCAAACTTCTTATTACGGCACAAAACCTTGCGAATATCTTTGTATGGAATAATTACATTTCGGTGCTTTCCAAACATGCAAAGACATTCATCTTCAAACACTTCAAAAATACGTCCAATACTTCCGCACGGAACATACTGATTTTCCAGATATTCAAAATCAACAATAGAAATAACCATATCTCCAACTTTCATAAATTACTCCTCGTCATTATTAGATCACTATGAAGGCTATTCTTCAATAAAAAGTTCAAACTTTTCAGAAACATTATCACAATTCACACCAACAACTTCAACCATTCCAAGTCCGCTAAATTCGCCACTTACCTTAATCTTCTTACCATCCTTCAACACATATCCATAGACCTTGCTTGATCCATCCTCAGCTGTAACCTTTCCGGTTACACGCGGTTTGCCATATACATGATAGCTGGAAACGTCATAAACATATTTTGATGCAAATGCATTTACGGAACAAAACATACAAACTGCTACAATAATTTTTTTCATATTTTAATTCCTCCATGCAAAGAGCAATATATAGCATTAATTTTATATTAACAGATTTTTTATTTTACTTCATCGTTTTCTGCTTTTTCACTATCAATTCTTAATAGCTCCTCATTAATTTGCATATCAATCGCTAATAGACTTTTAGCATATTGCATTTCCATTTTTGATCTTAAAGCATACAGGCAATCTATTCTTCGTGAATATAATCTACACGGAATGCCAACATTTCTATCACCATTCTCATCACCAAAATGAATAAATCTTTTAGTATCAGTGCATGTTGCTGGATAAACTTGATCTTTGTAGATTGTAAAACCGTGAACCTTTGGATTTGTCTCACCCTTTATTGATTTTGCATACGGTAAATCTGGTTCGACATACATATCTGTCCACGACAAGGCCAACCTCAAAATAGCCTTGGTAAACTTTGAACTGGTACCCTTATTGTAAAGTCCGTATAATGATCTCATGCGTCAATCCCCAACAAAACATTAAATAAACCCATCGTAATCTCCTCCTAATTTCAATTCTAATGCGGTCTAAACACACATGACGTATCAAACGTCATAAAAAGATTTAGACCGCCTTAGAATCAATTTTAATCGACAGATATAATCAACTATTTTACATAGTCAACTATTCAATCGAAAAATTAAGATTATTTTTAACTTTTACAGAAAAACCAAAAAACCTTTTAACTTTAGAAAACAATTCGCCGTACCAATCAATACATCCAGCGATTGAATAAAGTATTTCATGTCGTAGCTGGAAATCAGAAACTGTCCAGGCTTCAAGATCACTCTTATATTTTTTCCACGCCTCATATTCTGGGCGTGTAACTCCAACTCCAATCTTCTTCCCAGAATTATGCATCTCTAAAAACAAGAGTATGATTTTCATAATCTCTTCGTAATGCGGAAGGCCAAGCTCTTTCCCAACCCTCAACACATATTCATTCATTAAATTGGATGCCTCTTCAATCCATTCACCTTGTTCACAATCAATATCTCCAACTTCTGCTAACATAACAAGAAACTTTTCAGAACATTGCTTAATATATCTAACTTCCCCAACATGAAACATAGGCTTCGGTTCAATTATTTTCTTTTTCCTTGCAGCCATAGCTTCATCTCCTATTTGTTTGTCAATAATATATCGATTTCATATCCTCAGCCAACACACACATAGCATACGCCCTGTTCTCTGCGTATTCCATATCCTCATTAGGAACATTCATTGTATGTCGGTTTAAAAAATTGTCAAAATCTAATTCAGAACACTTATCTCCTGCCAACAAAAACATCATTACAACTGCACTAGTTAACGCATCATAATCTTTAGGTCTACAAACTGGACAAACTTTATTCCTATGTTCAATTGGGCTATAACCATAGGTGTCAGTTAAAAATTCAACAGATCTATACGCCAATATGTCAGATGGCAATGCTCGCACATCTTCCACAAAGTCTTTACGGACAACAAACAGTCTGCCTTTGATTTCTATATGGTCATTAAATTTAAGTTTTCCCTTTGAAAGAACATCTTCAAAAGAAACTATTCTTTTTTCCATTACAGTCGCTCCATCGAGTATTCGATATAGTCATCGATTGAGAATTTGCCAGACGGGACAAGATCGGACAACATCATATTTCTTGCAATAGTATTTGAGCTGCGTTTATAGTTGTTGTATTCGCGCTCAATTTCACCCATAAACTCCTGTTCATCAATATACATATCGAGCAAATCATCACATTTCATATCTACACCTCAACTTTATGCATTACGTCATCTGGATTTTCTATCTGAAGATCAGTGGAACTGCTTCTAGGCTTCCTCTTTTTTACTTCACAATCTCTTGGTGGCGCAATATGCGGCTTATAAACATAAGCGGCAGGATCAACCCACATATCACAACCAGAAGACTCAAGAAAATCAATCTTTGAATCTGCTGCTGGAAATGTTCTGATTGCTCTTCTATTTAGTCCCTCGTATCCAACAATCAGTTCTTGACAGATGTAATATCTTCCAAAAACCTCTGCGAATCCGAAAACCATCTTGGGCCAAATATCCCCATAAAACCATTTTAGCTGCTTTATCGGGTTTTCAAGAATCTTTTCATTTTTAGTATCAACAACACAAACCTGAATCCACACATTGCCAAAACCAGGACTCTTTATATATGCATACAGATCGTCATTGCATATATAAATAGTCTCTCTATTTCTAATTTCTTCACTAGAAAATGGTGTATTTCTTGGAGCCTTATATCTTGTTCGTGGCTTTTCTTCGATCATCTAATAAGCCCCTCCTTTTCATAATCAACTTCATAATCAGAGAAAAATTTAAAACCACGCTTATAAAGTCCATTTTTCGATTTGAAATGAATCATAAGTTCCCCCCTTCTTTCGGTAATCAAAACAAAAGTTTCTGGATCATCATCAAGGGGCATCCAATCATCTCCGATTTCTCCAAGTCTGTCCGCAAGTTCTTCAATCGCTTTGACAATTCCTACAGGCATAATGGCTCCTATTTTTTTGATTCAACAAAACGATACATCGACTACTCGAATCATTTTGTTCCGTCAAACGACATTTGGGCAGACAGATTCCACACATCGTTTTACGGAACCAAATGTTCTTCGTCTTATTTTCTTTACACAAACAGATAATACAAAGTATTCATTTATTTTCAAATATTATTTTTTAAACTTATATAAAATGTTTAATATTGCAACCATAAACAAAAAACGGGCTATTGCCCGTTTTAATTAATCTTCTTCGCTCAAGATGCTTTTTGCCATCATCTTATACCGCTCACGAATCATATCCGCTATTTCATCACGTAAAGCCCTTTCGCTTGATAAGGCCAAAAGTCTCAATTTCTTGATGTCAGCCAAACTCAAATGCACCGAAATCGTCTTTGTTTTCGGAGCCGAATTGTCAATCGGCTTTCTCCAGCGTTTTGGCCTCTCAACATCAGAATCTCTAATCTCTGGCGCATCATCTGGAATTTGTTCTGAAATAGCCTTCATATCTTCAATCTTGGTTTTAGCGTTTAAAATAGCCGCGCCAATTGCAGAATCAACATCTCCAGTCATATTTTCCTCGTTGGTTTAAGTTGTCCAAAAAATCATTTTCAATAAAAACTCAATAATCATTAAAAATCCAAAAGACAAGGAAAATCCAAAACCAACAGAGAAAAATATTTCTTCCTATTAATTAAAAGAGCTATTCAATTGAATAGCTCTTTTAATCAAAATCAGACTTCAACCGCCTCAACAATCAATGCAAACGACTCATCCTGTCGTTCAGGGAGGATGCTCCATTTAATATCATTATATGTCAGAAGAAGAAATGTGCGACCAACGCTCTCAAGATAAACCCTTTCGCTCATTTCAATCTTGTGATACTGGCTGTAAAAATAAGAAGATTCAATATATACAAAAATCTTCTTACCCTTATTTTCTTTTTTGAAGGAAGAAACCGACGCCTTAATATATTCCATATTATTTGATCGAATACGGATATTACCATCTTCAAGCGTTTCAATCTCTCTGGAAAACACAGGTTGGACTTCTCTTAGTTTGGCTTCTCCGAATTGAGCATCACGCAATCCAACAGGGCCAACATGTTTCTCTGTCTTTGGCTTTGGACCACGTTTCTTCGGCTCGGGCTTTTCTTTCTTTGCGGACAGGCCTATAGCCGTTTCATCACTTTTTGCGCGGGACATAATTCCTGCGGAAATAGCGGCCACATCAATTTTGGGCTCAGATTTCGCCGTTTCATCAATGACAGCCTTCGCCCTAGACGCCGACTCAAGAATCATCTTCTCAAAATCTGTCATCTCAGGTTCCTTGGATTCAATAGTTGATGTGATCGATTTATCGACCTCCATTCCCATATCAACGCCAAATCCAGTTTCCATGCTCATCTCCATGTTTTCCAAATTGATTGCGGGTTCCACTTCTGTTCTCCTTTGTTTGTTTTTAAATCAAGATGAAAAAACAATATGCAGTTCTAATATAAAATCAACAGAAAATTAAAAAACCATTGTTTATCATTGCCGCGTATTTGCGAATATACGGATTGCATTAAAGTAATCCTCCATCTCATTTTTTTTTGCATTTCCTTTAATTTGCATATCACAGAGTTCTTTCAATTCGTCAACATATAATTCAGATTCATGATCTTCATTAAACTCAAGCTTGAGCATATTTGATCTATTTCTTCGAATCTCAACTGGAGTATCAACATATACAGTAATAAAACCTTGATTTTTTACTGTATCAAATTCAAATTTTCGTCTAACGTCATCACAAACAATAATGGCATACTTAAAATCTTCATTGTACTCTTCTCGCATTTTCCTATTGAAGAGATTGACAAAAATATTTTCACCAAAACACTCCTGTGCAAGACTTCCAAACTTTTGCATAAATAACCTATGCTTCTTTTTCTTTAGCACATCAAGCGCTTCATATATTGGGTCAGCAAACTTAATTATGATTCCAGGTCCTATTTTCTCATAAGATTTAAGCATAAAATTAGCCATGGTTGTTTTCCCAGAACATTGCTTCCCAATAAAAGCAACTCGAATAGGATCAATCTGCAAATTCAGTCCAAAAATAGATTTATTGTCCACAATCAACTCCATTAAATTGCTTATCGAGGTCAGAGAACAAAACCGGCATTCTCTTTGCAAATTCTGACAAACATGGCCGCATAATTTCTCGAATTTGTGGATGAGCCCCATTGGCGCAACGCAATTTAAAAATATGTCTCCATTGGCGCATATTCGCGGTAGTAAATATTTCAGTCATTGTGCTGTTTGGGAGAACGCTTCTGGCCCATTCTGGGGTAATCCCATTGGCGATAAGGTTCATATAAGCCTTCTCGCTAGAAATACAGGCTTCATACCATTCTTTATATTGGATCGTTCCTTCTTTAAACAGATAGGGTTTAATGACTGTTATCTCAGATCCAAATTTCCCCTTAGAGTAATTTGCATAACGTGTGCTACTTTGAGAGAACGAACAAAGACGCTGACGAACAAGCTCATGACTAACACCACGATCAACCACAAACAAAACGGTTGCCGATGCGTGTTCAATGACAGACTCATGCCCAGATTTCAAAATACGAGAGACAAACGGTCCAGCCGAATCATCAGTGATTTTGTCCTCGGATTTCCAACAAACCCGTCCAGCTTTCTCAACTAGTTTGAGCGCACACTCTTCTGGGAAAAACTGGATTTCAAATGACTGGTTAATAATTTTCACTAGTTGCTCCATTTTTATGTATGACAATTATTATGAAACAGTCCGGTTTTGTCGGACAAACTTTTTGTCATACATTTCTTATTTTTATTTCGTTGACAATTGCCACATATCTTATGTAAGATAGACGGCGACATTCCCAAAATTTAACCCGTTAACAACATGAGGTATTTGTGTTTTCAGTTGATTTTGTTTCACACGAAATATTGGCCCAGGAAAACATCATATCCACCGAAAACAACATGGTTTTTCTTGATGTTGAGAACGACAAGGTTGTTATTGTTCTCGATGATAAATGTATGATTTTATCGATATAAGTTATGCATTTATTAAATGGGCCTTTCGGCCCATTTTTGTGAAACAAAATCGGATCAAATTGATCCACAAGACTACAAACGATCAATGGCCTGTTGAGCCAAACGACTCCTCTGCGTCTTTGACATACGCAATACTCCAACATTCGAAAGATCACTCATATTAACCAAAGCATGAATAAGGCCATTGTTTGTTTTATTCAGATACGGTGAATCAATCTGTGTAAGATCACCAAGCAAAACCAACTTTGCCCCCTCTCCAACGCGAGTCACAATTGTGCGGACTTGCTTGCTCGTGATGTTTTGGCAATTGTGGACAATAAATCCGCTTTCGTTTGACGGTGAAGATGGACCAACGCACGCTATAAAATTATGATTATCTTCTACTTCAATATCAAAAACATGTTGAAATTCGTCTGTCAAAACAACGTCATCAACAGCAGAAACACTAAAACCCTCATACTGACAATTCCACACATATTTCTCGCCATTGTTTTTTAATATTTTATATTCAAGTTCTGGATGAATATATTTCTCGACCAGCGCACACAAAGCCTTAAAGCCATTTACAGTAGTAGATATATAAAAATATTGCTTTCCATTTTTTTTAGCATATCTATTCACATGGCATTCAATTCCAAATCTAGTATTGAGCATATTGCAAAGAATACTATTCTCATCCTCCGAGAACGCCTCGGTATGAAGTCTTGCTACTTTTCCATCAACATCAGATGATCCGTCATCCATAAACCAGATGGCCAATCCCCTTTCATCAAGATGATTCACGATATATTGCAAACAGTCTTCGTTCTTTATGTCAAATGGCAGCCCAATAGACAATGTAGATGTGGTATACGCCTGGGTTTTAGAGTATCCATTTTCTTGGATACATTTAATCTTGTCCTCCATTCCAAACATTCTAGCTTTAAATTTTAAGTACCCTTCCTGTTTTGCTCCATGTATAAATTTAATTCTATACGCACCATTTGAAATTTTATCAATGTGTCCATCTCCCAAATAAGACGCCATGGCAACCTGTAGTTGATCATCATTTAACCATCTACTGTTTTGCATACTAAACCCGTTTAACAGCAAATAATCTCCGCGCTGCAAATCAGCCGCAGCCTTATATCCATCAATGGTCAAAAATGGATGATTGTCTGTGCATTTTATTTTTTTATTTCCAGACTTTACTTGGACAAGCTGCCTTACTCCATTATGAGCAGCAGACAATATTTTTTTATATTCAAATTCCCCTGTAGCAATGTTGAATGTTTTTGCCGTTGGCATATCATGTCCCATGATGTAATCACAAAAAATGGCTCCAATTTGCATTTTCCCTTTGTTTGTCATAACCCTTTGGGTATATGGGAAACATTCGTCAACGATGATAAAACGATTCATAAGAGATCGGCCACGAACATAAGTTAGAGCATCAACCTCAATCAATCCCTTCTCAAATAACTCAGAAGCCTTTCCTCCAGTCTTCTTCATAATAAATTCCATATTATCATACATGGGTTTAACCCATTCAGCCATTTTCTCTTCTTTCGTTCCTGGCACAAATCCAATATCTTCTCCAACAGGAACAATTGATTTGGTATACATAATCCGGTCGATCTTTTTGGATGTTCGAAGCATGTCCAATGCGGCAGCCAAAGAAATTACAGTCTTTCCAGATCCAGCCTGTCCAGCACAAACAACCAAATCAATATCAGGATTCAACAACAAGCTCATAAGGAACGCCTGCTCTGCCCCCCTGGTGGATATTCCCGAAACAATATCACGCTGCTTAAATCTAATAATCTTGCCATTTTTCCAAAAACAAAGAGCGGACTGTTTTCCAGAAGAAATGCACTTTGCAATCACTGGCATATTTTCATAAGGCGTCTGTCCAAAATCCATAGATGTAGCATCACAAGAAGAAACAGAATCATTATAAAGCGCAACCATCTGTTCATAATCAACATCAATCTCAACTGGAACACCAATCAGATCATTGTCGTCAACTGAGTCGTTTTTATATTCAGAAGCCTTGACGCCAATAGAAGCAGCTTTGACGCGCATATTAATATCATTTGAAACAAGCGCAAGATCACAATCAACAGAAAGATGTTTGGCAATAGCAATAATCAGATTATCATAAGAGTTTTTAATCCCATTAAAGCTAAACTCAATATTCTGATTGAAGATACAAAGTCTTCCCCCCATGGGGAGGAAGACATAATTCTCCAAAGAACCATACGTCTTAATCAATTCATCAAGCGATCTGGACACGGTTCTCGCGTTAATTCCTCTTTCGCTTGATTCGCTTTTAAACTTATCAAGCTCCTCAAGACAACAAATTGGAATAACCACATCGTTGTCATCAAACTTAAAAATGCAAGTGGGATCATGCAACAATACATTAGTATCCAAAACAAAAGTTTTCTTCATTAATAAATCCTCAATAATCATAGCCGCGTTTGTAAATTGTCTGATTTGAAGACCCAAGAGTAACGCCATACATCTCTTTTTCTTCAACCATTGTCTCGTCATATCTTCCAGATTTCACATAAGAGCATTTAGCTAAAATAAATTCTGGGACATCTTTCAATTCATATCTGGTGAACAGCCAAATCTCTTTTCCGGTTCTAATCAGCATTTCAAAAAGACATGATAAATCTCCGGTATCCTGATCCAGTGGCTCACCACCAAGAACCCATATTCTATCGATCATATTATCGAATAAGTGGATCTTGGTCAAAATAAACTTGGCCATATCTTCGTCAAATTTGGTTCCGCAATCAAAATCCCAAATTTCTGAATTATGACAACCAGGACAATGCGGACCCTTGCATCCAGAAACATAAATCTCAAGTGCTCTGTATTTCCCCGAATATTGCGTAGCTGCTACATTCATACAATGCCCCTATAAAACTGGCGATTCGGAAAATCCAATTCTCTGCGGGTCTTATGCCAATTTTTAACATTGGTTAGAAACCCTACGATTCTCGTATATTTGTCTTCTACATCTTTGCCGCAAACTGGGCAAACATCTGTTGTTCCAACGCTCATGTGACCATCACAACATCTATTAAGCTGATAATTTACAGCCCAATAGACTACTCCCATTTTTGCACAAGACACAATCATATCAGCCATTGTCTTCTTCGAAATCTTTTCTCCAAGATTTAAATGACAAATAGCTCCTCCAGAAAAATGCTTATCAAATAATCCCTGTAAACGAATGCGATCAAGCATGTCAGCATTTGTTGTAAGAGGAATAAACTGATTAGAATAAAACTCAGTCTTTGGATTAAATCCAAGATACCTATCCTTTGTAACCAGCTTAATTGCGCTAGATTCGGCAGGAACTTGTTCACAGTTATGCGGAGTTTTATATCTTTTTTGCATTTCGTCGTTTGTCTTATTGATAACGTCCAGACAACGCAAAACAAAAGCCTGTCCGTCTTCTGTGAGAATATCATACCCAAACTCATTACAACATTCGTTTAATCCATTAACTCCGCAAGTAGAATATTGCCTTTTGATGTCTGCAAATCCAAGAGAATAAAGGCTATATGCCCCAAGATCAATTCTCTTTTTAATGATATTTCTCTTGGCATTATTAATATAAGCAACATCAATAACAGCTTTTCTTAATTCATCAAAAAAAGAATCTTCGGATTCTGAGATATAGGCAAGCCTAGGCATATTTAGCGAAACTACACCCAAACTTCCCAACTTTGTACTCCCCGCCCCGAATGAATTAAAATACTCATTAGAAGAGTCTGAACGCAAACGACAGTTGTGTGTATGAACGCCGTTAGCCAATGTAAAAAAGGGATCTTCTTGATCTTCCATTTCAAAACAGTACGCATACGGATCTTCTGGATCAAATGAAGAATACTGAATAGTCTCAATCTCTGAACATACTTCTCCATTAATGATTTTGCATTTACTAAAATCATAGTTATAAGAAAAATATGTGCCCTTTTGCATTTCGTATGAGCAGATTAACAAATCACCAACACGCAATTCATCAGCTCTGGTAACATTCTTTCCAAGAACATCTCCATAAACTAAACACATGTGGTCGTGGGTCATATTCAAAATCTGTCCGGCTTTCGTCACAACAGTGATTTTAAATTTGCCAGAATTTAAAACACTGATTATCTTTCCAGGCTTAAATGTTCCATTGCTCAAAACACCAATTTTTTTATCTTTAAAAATATTATACGCTTCTTTAAATGACAAACGGTATTGTCCATTTGACACTTCATCTCTTAGAACGATCTCCTGGCAGCCTTCAAAACAACAACTGGACAGTGTGGAACTTTTTCCAGAATAAATATTAATAAAGGCAAACTCTTCATTTTTCTCAGCAATAAAATTTACAAAATCTTTATCCAATACTTCGCCATTGTCATCAACAACAAAACATGCCGTTGTAACAGGAAACGTAGTCGGAGTTCGCCTCAATGTCTCATTCATAACATCAAGAAAAATAGACTGTGTTTTCTTTGCCACATCCATTTTTACAGTTACAATTTCCCCGTCCTCAACAAACTTATAATCATCACACAAAGTTTTCAAAAAATAGTCATCATATACAGACACATTGGTAAAACAGCTTTGTGAACTTCTAGTTGGCTGGTTAAATGTGTACACCATTGAGAACAATGTCTCCTTAACATACGTCCAGCAATCTTCTTCTGTAGCAAACTTAAAATGTGCATCTGATTTAGTTCTAAGAATTTTATCAATATAGTAAGACATAACAACCAAAAGATCAGCCAAACCACTGGCTCCGAGGCTGTTGTTTGCAGCAATTATTGTAAACTGTTCAATTTGACTCTTAAATGAATACAGATGCTTTGGGGCCTCACTAATAATCTTTTTAATCATTGGAAGACCGGCAAGAGCAATATCATAGGTCGAATAATTCATACAGTAATAACATCCAACCCCTGAAAAATCATTGATATAATATTTTCCAGTCAGTTGATCTTCAATAATGCGATTCGAGGTTGCCAGACCGTAAATCTTCTTCAATTCCTTCCAAAGCAAATAGTATGAATTATAACGCTGGAACGGTTTTGGAAATTCATGATTATATACATTTACGTCTTTTTCGGTGATATTTGAGTTTGAATCAACAGATTTATCAGCAACAGTAGATCCGCTATTAAAGAAATTCTTAGCAAACCAGTTCATATCGCACTGCTTACCAATTCCATCAATATCAAACAATTCTCGCCCATACTTCGACCACAAATGCATCATCAAAGTATCAAAATCAGAATCAAAAGAAACCTTAAAATACATCTAAATACCTCCGTTAAATTTTTCATATTTTGAATTATTGTCCAAATACCACTTTAAAATAAAATTAATCGCCTCTGAATAAGTCATGTTATTTTTATCTGAAAAATCAATAACAAACTTATCAAGATCATCATCTAATTCAAGACTAATCTCGTAATCATCCGCCATATCCGCTACCCCCATTATAAGGATATTTAAAATCATAAATATCATGACCAAAATTAACCAAAAAACACGTCAACCATACATAATATGGCACATTTAAATTAATAAAATAGTGTAAAAACAAAAACAAAACACCAAGAAAATATCCCATATATTAACTCTTTTTATTTGGAAGCAATGCTACAGTTAGATTTCTTTTCCCAAATTCAGAAGCCTTTTTTTCATGTCCAATAAACACATCAATTCTATTCTTATGTTTTTTAGACATTAAATCGGCTATCTCGTAAATGCCAAGACCTTCAATGTGAACCCTTCTTCCGAAAACCCATCCTTGATTAAACAAATCTCGTGATACTGCTATTATCCCTGGTCTTGGTTTAGTCATTGAAGCCGTTACATTTGGGTCACTGTCGCATTGTGCCCTTGTGTTACTGTATGCCGTAACTGTCAGTTTTCTCGGATGCGTCGTCTTTTTTATAGCCGCAATTTCTTTTTTGTGACTCTCTTTTAGTTCGACAATCTGTTTTTCAAGTTGTTCAATCTTTCTCGATAAAGCACTTATTCGATCAACTTGATATTTTGATACACCAATATCCTGTCCGGCATGTGACGCAGTGTAAACAGTTCCAGCTACAATTAAAACACACAGACAATTCTTAAAACCCAATCCTCCTGCATTCAGCATCATTTTCATCATAGTCTTCCTCCGTGGCAGATCCATTTTGGCCGACATCAAATCCAAGTCTTGAATTTTCTTCGCCAAATGCCGCCGCTTCTACATACTCAGACCAAGATCTGGTCGCCTTTCTGTAGTCTTTATTACATTTCTTCTCATCAACATATTCAAGAAAAGTCACAGACGGATTGCTATTTACCATGCGATAAACGGTAATCCTGCTTTCAGAACAATTCATTTCATAGATTGATCCTAGCATTACAGCGGTTTTTCTTTTATCATCAAAAACAAAAATCATTACTTAACTCCTGTTGATCCATAGCCGCCACGATCAACAGAATCAACAAACTCAACACATTCTTTAATAGAAAGCCTTGGCATTTTTTCGACAAAGCGAAATTGTGCAATTCGATCATACTTTTCAATGCGTCCATCGCGCATAGCTAACATTGGAGAAAACCACTGATCATTGTTCCCGCGATAACTCCAATCAATAACACCAACAGAATTTGTCTGGATCAATCCGTAATTCTTAAACGTAGAACTTCGTGGAGCAACATGGGCCTCATGTCTGTCTGGACATTGAATTGCAATTCCAAGCCCAATCAAAAGAAACTGTCCGGCAAAATACGGAACATAATACTTCCCCTCATCATCAATTAGCCAATCAAATTTTTCACCATTAATAGAAATAGAAGCCGCCCGGACATCAATCCAGTCTCCGTGCGGTTTCTTCTCAAGTTTAGGCATCTTTTCATCAAAATACTTAACATTTGTTACAATCATAAATACCTCCATTTTTTATAGCCTTATGGCTGTTTGTTGATTATCATATATCGAATAAATTATCGAATAACAAGCACAAAAATTAAAAACTCAACCTCTCAATTCAACCTCAACCAAACCTTCGCCAGGGATAAATTCGTACTTGACGCCTTTACTAACAAAATACAAATTTAAATCTCTAAAAAATTTATGAGCATACAAACAACTCAAAACAAAATTTTTGTGCTTTGAGTGCTCATTCTCGTAATTAACAATCGCATTAAACAGAAGTGTTTTAGTTCTATCTGATTCCCACCCAATAATTTTATCACACATTTCCTCAGCAAATCTAATAGCGCCGTATGCTGAGAAAAATCCAATTGCAAACGCAAGTGCATAATTGTTCACTTCTTCATCTCCTCGTAAGTTTTGTGAGCAAATAGTGCAATCAACATAACATAAATCGTAAATGTTTTTGTTGTAATTTCACCTGCAACTAAATCAAAAATAAACACTACAATCCAGACAATAGTAGTTATAAGCCAAAATCTTTTATAGTCGTTTAATTTGGCATTATTAACAACAAGCCAATTATAAATCTTTTTCATAATACACTCCTATTGTAAAAGCTTAACAAGGGTGCAATTTTCAAGCGCATAATACGCCCCAACAGCGTCAGCTATATGCTCAAACGAGCCGCCTGGATATTCGTCCAGCTCTTTTGTTAGGCGATAATAACAAGCCCTTCCTGTGGTCCTATAAGATCCACCACATCGCCTAACGGCCTCATTCATCATCTCTTCTTTTGAGGCAGAACGCTTTCCAGTCATTACCTTTTTGTTGTCGATTGGGGTACACCATTCACAGGGGACTCCTGCCATTGCCGCAACAGCCGAAATAACTCCGGTTGCGAGCGCCATGTGTGTGATTGCTCTTGCGCTCTGTGCGCCTCCACTTGGTAACTCTCCGACAATACCCTTGACATCATACTCTTTGATAATTCGCTTAAATGCATTGGCCATCTCCATTGAGCGGGATGAATTGTCATCCGCAGTTCTTACGGTCTTCTTTGTTGAAGATTCCGTCTTTACAACACCACATGCAACCGGCTTATTATTTTCCCAAATCACATATCCGGTTGCAGAAAATCCAACATCTAATGACATTAACGACATACAAAAATCCTTATACATGGTTATATTTTTTAATCAATACAAAATCGTTTTTACCACAAGTCATCGCTACAAAGCCGCGATGAAGGCTATTAAAAAGATTCACAACAAGACTTAATCTAAAACAACATCAACGTCAATCTTTGGAAGTCTATACCCAATTTGTCTGCTATCAAAAACAAATCCAAATTTTTCATAAAAAGACTGCAATTCATCGTTATTCATTTCTCCGTATGAGCTAACACCAATTACAGATGCAAACCCATTCACGTCAAGCCATTCACACATTTCAGTCATTAATTGTTTTCCGAAACCTTTTCCACGCATTCTCTCACAAACATTTACACGTGCAACCCAATAAACATGATATTGCGACAAATCGACTCCATCTGGAGTACATGTTCCAAACATATCTAGCGTTAAATCAGCAATAGAAATATTATGGTCATGAATAATCATGAACGATTTATGCTGCTCTGGATTCATTATTCCTCCAATAACTTTGCAAGTCCAGATTTCTTTTCCACTACAATTCTATTAGACACCATATCTTTAATGGCCTGATTATGCGTAACAATAAATACGTTTGTGTCTTTTGCGACAAGCCCACATAATTCAACTGCGGCTTCAGCAGATCCAGCGTCCAAAGCCTCAAATGGCTCGTCAAGGAACAAAATATTAATCGGATTCTTTATCATTCTCCGCATAAGAGAATTAAACGCGAGTGAGATACATAAATCAATCTTTTGTTTTTCTCCGCCAGAATTACCTTTATAAGAAGATGCTCCATGCGTATTTTCAACAACAATCTCAAATTTCTCACGAATTGACCCAGATTTCAAAATCTTCATGGTAGATACTTCAACATTAATATCATCAACAATGGCCATATATTCAGAAATAATCTTGTTTAATTCTGGAGTAATAGTATCAAAAACCCTATTTTTAATTCCAGAATTTCCAAAAGCAGACTGGAGAAGTTTCAAATCATCAACCATGCATGTCAATTCTTCAAGTTGCTTTAAGCTTGCATCAATGTTTTCTCTAATCTCAGAGAGTGAAGCCAAACTTGTTTCAAACTGTTTTATGTACGGATTAATAGTTGTTTGCACACGATGATATTGGGCTTGATATTCCTCAATCCTGTTCATAAATGACCCAATCACCTCTTCATCATCCATCTTTAAAAGCTCTGAATTAGCAATCTCGGCTTCATGTTTCATTTTCAATAAAGATGACAACGCTTCTTTAATTTTTAACTTAGATTCAGATAGAGATTTCTCTTTGGCCACAGCCCCCGACAACATTAAAATAAGTGTCTCCAAATCACATTCAGCCTTGTCTTTATTTGATTTATAAATAGCAACGGTTGGATCAATGTCTTCCGCCCTGTATGGCCTAGAACATGTCTCACAAGGCTTACCAATCAATTCAGATGCAGATTTTATTTTCGATTCAAGAACTAAAATGTTCCTTTTCAATGAATTTATTTCGTTACCAATCGAAGTTTGATTTGAATTGTTTTTTTTGAGTTCAAAATCTAATTGTGAATCGAGATCAGATATTTGAATATATTTCTCACTCTTGTCATCGAAATCATAGACTTTTGACTGAAGATCAACCCTGCGTTTATCGGCATTTGATACATAATCATCGTGGTCTTTTTTTGTTAAAGAAATAGCTCCCAAAATCGAATCAAGGTTTTTATTTCTCATTTCTTCGTATGAACCAATCGAACATTTTATGGTCTCGACAATATCAGCAGAAGATTTCTCTTCAATTTTAAGTCGCTCTAATTCTCTGGAGACAATGGATAATTTGCCAGATACAGCATTTACTTCATTTTTGAAAATAAGCTCAGTATCCGAAAGAACAGTCAAAGCCAAAGATTCCTCAAAAACCGCCTTTAATTCAGCGTCAGATAATCCAGCAAAACTTTTTATATCCTCCTGTCCAAAATACAAAATCTTACTGAATGTCAAA
>RZYK01000461.1 GCA_009930355.1 Campylobacterota bacterium
TTAAGAAGAATTTTAGCCTTTTTCTTCAGGACCACGGACCTGAAGTATGTGTATCCCAGCACAAAGCCGGTCAGAAGGCCGGCGATTATGCATATAGCAATGGTTATATATGTGTTGTTCATAAGTGTAATTAGTATATATATGTTTTTTAGTTGTCGTCATAATATAAAAAACCCGTTAACATACCGCTGTTTAGCAAAAACCCTGATAAGCAGGATTTGGAGGATCTGAGCTTTGTTGCAAACTTCCCGCGTCCCGAAAACGGAATTCCCCGAAGGGTAACTAGGGGCCTGTTTTTAACAGTCAAGACACTCCATAAAGTTTAAAGTGTTGAGTTTCGCAAAGAGCTTGGTATGTAACGGGTCAAAAATTATCTTTCCAGGTATTCTCCTAAAAAACTATCCAATGTGGCTATTTCAGTAATGATCTCGTTCGTTTCGTTGTCTTTTTCGTATTTCAGCAGACTCAGTACAAACTGAAGGGCTGCCATGGCCAGCGCGTCCTGGGTGTCCTGTCCGGAGTACTTTACGCTGAATTGCTCTATTTTTTGATTGATGCGCAAAGCCGCTGCACGGACCATCTCCTCGTCTTCGGATGCTATTCGTAAGGGATAATAACGATCCGCTATACTGATCTTTATGGATAATTTTTCTTCACTCATTGTTGTGCTCTACCGGTTGAGCATGTTTAAACATTTATCAATTTCCCTGATCAACTTCCCGATTTTCTGTTTTGCTTCCTTTGCATCTTCACCCGATGACTGAAAGGCTCCGGCCATCTGGAGTTTTTGCACTTTGTTTTCTAAGTCTTCTTTTTCTTTTTTATATCTGTTTAGTTCTTCGCTAATAGTTTGTAATTGGCTGTTTAATTCACGGTTTTCCGTCAACGCCCTTTCATGCAGAGAAATAAGCATCTCTATCTTCTGCTTTAACGGGTCAATAATGGCTGCGTGTTGAGGTTTCATCTTTTTATACCGTTAAGCAAAGATAATGCTTTTTTAATGAATAAAAAAAGAGGTCTAAACGACCTCTTTTACGTGTTCTTTTCCCACCTCTATCGCCTTTTCGTTCAGAGG
>RZYK01000462.1 GCA_009930355.1 Campylobacterota bacterium
ACCTTTTTGGATAAAAATGGCAAAGCACAACCTTTTTACATGGGATGTTATGGTGTGGGTGTGAGTCGTTTGGTGGCGGTGATGATCGAGGCAAGCCACGATGAGAAAGGGTGTATTTGGAACAAACAAACCGCTCCTTACCTCTTAGATATTATTGTCTCTAACAGCAAAGATGAGGCACAAAGTGCGTATGCTGAAGAGATTTATAGTGCTTTGATGCAAGAGCGTTTAAGTGTGCTTTTAGATGATAGAAATGAGCGTTTTGGTTTTAAAATGAAAGATTACGAACTCATAGGACTTCCGTATGCGCTGATTGTGGGCAAGGAACTCGAAGAGGGTTTTGTAGAGATTGTTGAGCGTAAAACATTAGAAAAAACAGTCGTGAAAAAAGAAGAAGCACTCTTAAAACTAAGGGAACTCTTAGCGTGAAATATTTTCTCATCTATCTCTTTGTAGAAGTGCTCGTAAGTGTTAATATCTCTTCAGCTATTGGCGCATTTGCAACGTTTGGAGAGATTGTTTTTTCTGCCATTGTAGGATTTGTATTGCTTGCGAATATGCGTTTAACCTTGATGCAAAATATGCAGGCGTTAATGCAAGGGGAGATTAGCGTTGAGTCATTTGAGCGTTTGAATCTTTGGTCCTTTGTAGGGGCCTTATTGTTGATTTTACCTGGTTTTTTTACTGATATTTTGGGACTTTCGTTACAGTTTAGTGCCTTTGTAACTCTTATTGCGTCAAAGCTTTTACATGTAAAAAAAGAACCGCCTCATTTTAGGAGTAAAAATCCACAGCTTAAAGAGGAGGAAATCATCGATGTTGAAGTTATTGATGATTCTAATACTAAGTAATGTAATGCTTTTTGCAACAGAGGATAGGCTTGATGATTTGGATGCTAAAGTGATTGCTTTTGTAGAAAAAACGGTTGCCTCCAATGAAAATTATGTCTTTGATAAAGTGACGATTCTTAAAAAAGAAGATTTACCCGAAACAAAAACATGGAAAGCTTATGCGATTCGTGTGGATGTTATTTTACTCAAACAAGAAAACAAAAAAATCAGTATGAATGATATT
>RZYK01000463.1 GCA_009930355.1 Campylobacterota bacterium
GAATTGATTGGTGTATATTTTTTAGCTACACTTTCAATCAAAGCTTTGGGGTGGATTCCTTGATAGGCTTTAGGCATAGGATGCAGTTGCTGCTGCTCCTGTGCCAACAATTCAAAGGGTGCTTGCAATGTCGTTTTATGAATACGACGATTGGCTGTTGTATCGAGCCATTTCAACACTTCTGCATTGGCATTTTCCAAAGTAAGTGCATAGTTCTTCATCCCCAGTTTGACACGCAGTCCATTATGAAAGTTATAGCGTAGATAGTGGTTAAAGCGTTCTACTTTTCCTTTGGTCTTAGCACGATACGGTTTGCAGACTTTAATGCTAAATCCGCAGTGTTTGGCAAAGTCTTCAAAGAGTGGGTTGAGTTTATGTTTGCCTCTGCCATAGCTATTACGTCCTAAAATAACCGTTTTCATATTGTCATACAAACACTCCATTGGAACACCTCCAAAGTAGTTAAAAGCGTTCATATGGCATCCAATAAGCGTCTCTATCTTCTCATTGTTCACATATTCAACATACGAAGCTCTACTATAACCCATCGTTGCCACAAATGCCGATAAATTATCTTTAGGAAACTCAATCCAATCCACTTGCATCTGATGGGCTGGTTTCGTTTCAAAGCGAATAATAGGTTCATCTAATTTGGCTCGACTTCTTAACTCATATCTTTGGATAACTTGCTGTAACCAACGCAAACTTCCATCATAGCCTAGCTTCTTAATCTCTTCATAAATCACGGTTAATGGGATTTCACTTTTCGTTTGCTCTGACATCTCTAGCATCTTTGCAATATGCGGCAAATAGGGATCAACACTATTGATGACTGGAGGTCGATTGATATGGGGAACATAATCATCAGGAAGATTTGCATAACGCCTTACAGTATCTCTTGAAATACCAAGCTTTCGTGCAATAGCACTTTTACTCAATCCCTCAGCTAAAAACTTCTTTATCATTTTAATTTCACCTTTTTTTAACACCAAACTCCTTTCCATGAAATCTGAAAATGGAGTTTAACCAATCTAACTTGGTTTCTTAAGGTTTTAAATCAAAATGCAACTCT
>RZYK01000143.1 GCA_009930355.1 Campylobacterota bacterium
AGCACAACTTCTAGCACGCCATTTTCACTGCTGGCTTCAATGTTTTCCACATCCACATTTTCAGGCAGAGCAAACGAGCGTTGGAATTTTCCATAACTGCTTTCTACTTTGTAGTAGTCATTCTCTTTGCGCTCCTCTTTGAAGCTTCGCTCTCCTGAGATAATAATCTGATTCTCTTTGAGGTCGATGTGAATATCCTCTTTTTTCACCCCTGGCAAATCCACCTCGATATGGTAGGCAAACTCACCCTCACGGGTACTGACACTGGGACGAAACGCAGAGATGTCACTCTCTTCAGATGGTGTTGCTGGGTAGTAATTAAACAACCTACTCTCAAGCTCTCGTAACTCTTTAAAGGGATTATAACGTGTGACTAACATAATGGACTCCTTTATTTTTTTTGATAGCAGAAGTCTATTACATGTAAAAAAATATGTCTGCCACTTAAGTAGCAGAGTTACTCTAAAGGGAGATGCTCCAGCAGGTTTTGAGAATCTTTAATGTAAATCTCTTTACGCTTAATATCAATAAGCCCCTCTTTTTTAAGCGATTGGAGGTTTCGATTGAGCACTTTACGAACCGTGCCTATAAGGTTGGCAAGTTCATCGTGAGAAAGGTTGTTGATGAGTTTGAGGGTTTGTTTGTCGCCCTCTTTTTCAATGTTTTTCGCAATGAGCTTCACCAACCGTGTGGTGGTATCGTACAAAGATAAATCACTCGCTAAATTCTCCATCTCTCGTAGCTGTTTTGCCACGTAAGGAAAAAAAAGTTTGTTAAACGAGGGCTTCGTTTCTATCCATTCACGAAACAGCTCAATGGGAAACACCAGCAGTTTCACATCATCCAGCGCCATCGCCATATTTTCATGCGCTTTGCCATCTAAGAGGCTCACCACATCGTACATATCGCCTTTAGATAAAAGATACAAAATCTGCTCTTTGCCATTTTCAAAGTTAATTTGAGAGACTTTTACCCGCCCTTCTAAAAGAACAAAAAAGTGCTCCAAACACTCCTCAGGTCGCATCAGCACTTCGCCTTTTTTAACAAAACTGACCCGCCCAAAACGAGCAATATCTTCTTGCAACTCTTGCTGAATCACCTCTAATGCGTACATTTACTCTACCTTTCCATCCACATACATCCACGCCTTGCCAAAGCGTTTAAAACGAGAATGCTCAACGTGTACACCCTCACGTCCTTCTTGCATAAACGTGGCACGAAACGAGACTTTGCCCACCTTATCGCTTAGACCACCTTGCCACGTCTCTAAAACGCTCAAACCTGTCCATGCTAAGCCTTTACATGTAAAAGCAATCTCTTCTTTTAGCGTTTTGCTTCGATGGCTAGGATGCGTGGTTTCAAAGAGATAATCGACTAAAGAAAAGACAAACGCACTGTAACGAGAACGCATCAGCGCTTCACACGTGGGTGCATTGTGGTGTTTATGATAAATTTCACAACACGCTTCATAGGGTTTTTCACTGCCACAAGGGCACATATTTTTTATCATTTCAACTCTTTACATGTAAATTAGTATGAATTATACAAATTTTTTGGTTTTCAACCACTTCTATTCTTGGCTTCGCTACAATGCTCGCTTATTTTTTCACTAGGTCTTTTGATGTTTTTACGCTTTCACACTTCACTGCATGCATGGCTTCCCATTATGGGGCTCACCATTTGCGCCTTTATTTTCAACACTACCGAATTTGCGCCCATTAGTTTACTCACCACCATTGCGACTGATTTTAACATCAGCGAAGCGCAAACAGGCATGATGATGACCATCTACGCATGGATTGTTGCGACCATTTCACTTCCCTTGATGCTTTTAACCAAAAATGTCGAGCGCAAAACGCTTTTACTGAGTATTTTACTGTTTTTCATTCTCTCGCATCTGCTCTCCGCCTTTGCATGGAGTTACACCATTTTAATGCTCTCACGCATAGGCATTGCTTTTTCACATGCTATTTTTTGGGCAATCACCGCTTCCTTGGTTTACCGTTTAGCTCCCAAAGGGCAAACCACAAAGGCGCTGAGTTTTTTAGCCACGGGAAGCGCTTTGGCGATTGTTTTAGGCTTACCACTGGGGCGGATGATAGGTCAAGCGTGGGGCTGGCGTTCTACCTTTGGCGTTATTGCACTGCTTGGTGTAGGGATGTTCTATTTTCTTTACAAAACCCTACCCACATTGCCGAGCCAAAACGCAGGTTCGCTCAAAAGTTTACCCATCCTCATGAAACGCCCCGCCCTTATGGGAATGTATCTGCTCACCATTTTAGCCATTAGCGCTCATTTTACCGCCTACTCTTATATCGAGCCGTTTGTGATGAACATCGCTCATTTGGGAGAACATTTTGCCACCGTAGTGCTTTTTGTTTTTGGTATCGCAGGACTTCTAGGAAGCATGCTCTTTGCACGCTTAAGACATAAACACCCGTTTGGCTTGGTTCTCTTTGCTCTTAGTGCGCTTATCGTTGCAGAACTTTTAATGCTCACCCTCTCCTTTCACACGATTCCCTTTAGCATTTTGTCGCTCTTTTGGGGAATGGCTATTTGTTTGATTAGTCTGATTTTGCAAGTGAGTGTTTTAGAACTTGCCCCCGATGCGACCGATGTTGCGATGTCTTTGTATTCGGGTATTTATAACATTGGTATTGGCGGTGGAGCGTTCATGGGAGGTCTCGTTACAACGCATCTTGGTATGCGCTATGTTGGAATGAGTGGGGCTTTATTTGGAATAATCGCCCTAAGCCTTGCGATTTGGATTTGGAAACGCTATTTAATGGTTCAAAAATAAGGTTACATGTAAAGCTTTTTACTTCTCATCGCCTACATTTTCTAGAATTTGTGTGGTTAATTTTTAAGTTCTATAATAAATAATTGAAGGAGTTTTCTCAAATGAGAGTTTTATATGTAAAGAATTTAAAGTTTAGCTTCTTTGCTTATTATTAAAGATATGGTTGAAATTCTTCTTCATCAAAAGGGATAAAATCATTATGCCATTTTGTCACTAATTTACATAATAACTTTAGTTGTAATGGCGCTGTTAAATTAACCTTCTGTACATAAACATGCACATGATCCTTACCATTTAGATCTAATAACTTGTTGAAATCTTTTGCAAAAAACGCAGGACAATACCCTAGCAATTCAACAGGATCATCTTTTGTTCTTAATGCTAAAGCAAAGGGATCAGCCTCATTTTGAATATCCTGCAATAATAACAATAAATCATTTTTCTGTAAGCTTTCTAACCTATTAACATATCCAGGAGCAATATGACTGATTCCATGAGAAAAAAACAATACTTCATAATCTCCAGCCTCATTTTTTGTAGGGATAGGAAATAATTGTAGCTCATCAGTAGCTCTGATACCTCTACTTCTTGATAACTCTAAAAAATCATTATATTCTCCTTGAATATCTAACCAATTTAAATAATCTTCATACTCAGGTCTTGATTTTGAGAGAAGCCTATTTTTAAAAATTGGAAATAATTCATTTGAAGAATATTTTTTAGTTAAGTCATTCATTTGACCAAATGGCACAAAATTTTCATTTTTTGCTCCATTCGTATAATTAAAAAAATAAGTACTGTCTTTATACTCAATGCAAGCGACAGGAGTCCATGTTCTTGTCTGCGGATTTCGCCATACTAAACTTAATTTTTCAATCATTTAACAATGCCTCTTTCACTTCTAATAATCTCATTTTATTTTCTTCTAACACTTTCATAGCAAACTCAATAGACGTTAAGCTTATTAAATCTGATGGTATCTTAACGAAAATATTTCTAACGTTTTCTAAATCTAAAACTTCTAATTTATTTAGCCAATATAGTGCTATAGTTTTATCATAGTTTGCACATAATTCAAAAGCTTCCAATGTTGTTACCATTTTATCTTTATTGAAAAAAGGTGTTCGCGCTCTTTTTACAAAACTTTTAACTTGATAATTCTGATCTTTTGTTTGAAGTCTTTTAGTTTTTATTTCATCAGATTCTCTACACCCAAGACCTGATGCATGATCGTATGTTGGCGCTAAATATACTTTTGACTCATAAACAATAAATCCCCAATTTTCATGGTGTCTATCACCATTAGAAATTAAACAATCCAACATAATATAACTAATAAAGACATCAAAACAAGAACTACACATTTCATTGCTATAGCCTAATGGTAATGAGGCACTAGCGTGTTTCATAATTATTGAAACTGTTCTCAGTGAGTAATCTCTTACTTTATACTCATTAATTGGATAGTTTTTGTCAATTTTTGCGAGTAACTCATTCCCATGAATAAGCCTACCATTTTCTGGAACAAAACTCTTACTTATTGTTCCTAATTGTCCATCCCATATCGCAAATTCATATTTTGCATGCGGGATATCTAATAATTCACAAATATGTGAAACCACTACTTCAACCCAATTTTCTCCTGTACCTTCTCTACCAATTTTAAAAAGTTTTAATTTGTCATCAGTATCGTCTATAAACCAAAACTTACGTTTCGTTCCAAGTTGCTCTATCGACTCATATTTATGAAAAGGAATTTTAAAAATTGTAAATTTTTCCAAAAGACATACTTTTTTTAATTTTTATTCATACACTATACCTGAATATTTTAGCAAGTACTACACAATCTTCACTTACTTTACATGTAAAAAGAATTTACCCTTCTCTCAACGCCTTAGCAATCAATTCTATCGGGTTTTTAAAGATAACATCCACCTTTTGACCGTGCATGGCATCGCCTAGTTGCATACGACACGCACTGCACTCTGCACTCACGTACTCAGCCCCTGTCTCTTTAATCATCGCAGCCTTTGGAAGTCCTGCGGCTTTGGCGAAGCGGTAGTTGCCTGTTTGCATGGTAACTCCTCCAAACCCACAACAGCGATTTGGGTCACTCATCTCTTTAATGGTGTAGTTTTGTGAAATTAAATTGCGTGGCTCTTTCCAAACCCCTTGCATTTTGCGTGCGTGACATGGGTCATGGTAGGTAACGACTTCACTTTTGCGAGCTTTGGTCGCTAAGATTTCAGCGAGGTTTGTTTTTTTCTCCAAATACTCTGTTGCCATAAAAATATGCGGGCTAATCGCCTCCGCACGCTCTTTCCACTCAGGTTGGTCATGGAAAAATTTCGCATAGTCCTCTTTAATCATCGCACTACAGGTCGCCTCAGGAATGATGATGGCATCAAGTTCGTTTACGAAACCTTCAATATACTTGATATTAAATTTCGCCAAAGCATCCACACTGTCAAAATCACCCGTAAAGTATTGAGGAGCGCCACAGCATTTTTGTTGTTTTATGAGGTAAGCGTCTAT
>RZYK01000464.1 GCA_009930355.1 Campylobacterota bacterium
TTTTAAATATTCTTGACATATGTTCATTTAAAGTGCTACAATTCTGAACATATGTCCAATTAAGGAGAACAAAATGATCGCAATGCCGATTAAAACAGAGAATCAAAATGGTATCCTAGCGCCCCTCTTTGGAAAAGCAAAATGGTTTGCTTTTATCGATGAGTCTGGCTCCATCCGTGTGGAAGCTAATAGCGCTGAAGGTGGAATTAAAGTGGCACGTTGGTTTGAAAATTTGGCTGTCAAAACCCTTATCACCAGCCATTTAGGAGAAAAACCTTTTCATGCGCTGACAAATGCGGGTGTTAAGATTTACTTTGCAGGAGAAGAACGCATCAGCGTCGAAGAGGCTCTTGCAGCGTTTAAAGCAGGTAACTTGCCTGAGGTGAATGTAGGCAATTATATGAAGCTTTTAGGTGAAGAAGCACAAGGACACAAACACGAAGGACATTGCCACCACGGCGATGAAAAGGCTTCGTTTAAATCCAAACTCAAATGCTGTGAAACCAAAGGCCAAAATCCTCTCTCTGGACATGGTCATAAACACGCACACTCCTATAGCCACAACGCATAATAGCCCAAGGGTGCCTTCGTGATCAAACGGAGTGCACTCTTTTCTTCATAAAAACACTTTTTAAAGATTTATCCGCTAAAGTAATACTAAATTATTATTAATAATAAATTTAAACTGACTTTTATGATAAAGGAGTGTAAATGTTGTTAGAAAAAAAAGGGTGTGCTCTTCTTTGCCTATCCCTTGTTTTAGCGCTTTTTGCAGGATGTGAAACCAAGCAAAAAGAGCTAAAGGCAGATAAAACAGAACTGGTGTATGCCAGCACTAAAGATATTCGAAATATTAACCCGCATCTGTATGGCGGAGAGATGTCCGCTCAAAATATGGTGTTTGAATCTTTGGTGATGAATACCCATGAGGGGGTAAAACCATGGTTAGCAGAGCGTTGGGACATTAGCAGTGATGGCAAAAGCTACACCTTTTATTTGCGCAAAGATGTCAAATTTAGTGATGGTAGCCCTTTTGATGCGACGGTGGTGAAGAAAAACATCGATGCGGT
>RZYK01000144.1 GCA_009930355.1 Campylobacterota bacterium
TAAGCCTTCTGCAATAGTTTTATTGAGGGTTACTTCATCTTCAACGATTAAAATTCGCATTATAAATTCCTTAGTTGCTAAAATTTAAACGGGATTATACCACAATTTTAGCTAGATTTAAAGTTTTTTTAATTAAATTTTAATTTTTCTCAATATTTTATGCTGTGAGATACCCCAACTAAGGCGTTTGAAAGAATTGTTGGCTTTAGAATTTTCAGGTTTAATTTAGAAATTTGAGGATACAAAGTTTTTAATTTTTGGGATAAATCTTCTAAGGCATCTTCTAAAAGAGTATAGCGCATCTGTTGCATTTGCTCTTCTAAAAATAGAGCAACCGTTGCGTAATTAATGAAATTCCCCTCGTTGTAATCGTAATCTATCTTTACATGTAAAAGCACTTTTTGAGGCGTGTGACGCTCTTCTTCAAGAATGCCCACAATCGCCTCAAAACTCAAGTCTTTAATGTGAATACGCATTAAATAACTTTAACTTCTTTACCTTGAAAGAGTCGAATAATATTAGGAATATGTTTATAAACAATAATAAAAGCGATAATCCATAAGGGAGCGTGCGTTTGGATGCCTTCTAAATCATAATGTATAACATACGATGAAACAATAAGCGCTACAAGAGCAAGTAAAGAGGAAAGCGAAGAAATTTTGAGTACTTTTCCAGCAACAAACCACGTTAGAAAAGCAATGAGTGTTTCTAGTGGAAGCATAACTAAAAGAACGCCCGCACCTGTAGCAACACCTTTCCCCCCTTCAAATTTTAAATAAGGGCTGTAGCAGTGACCGACAACTGAAAAAATAGCAACGGCCCAAAGTGTTGAAATATCTAAGCCAATTATTTTACCAATTAAAAGGACAAGAATGCCTTTGAATGCATCTAAAACAACTGTTAAGATGGCGAGTTTTTTTGCCAATTTTGGATTGGTTTCTTTTAAAACACGTAAAACATTCGTGGCTCCAATACTTCCACTTCCACTTTCCCTAATGTCTTTACCTGTAAAGAGTTTTGCAAATAGCAAACCAAAAGGAATACCACCTACAAGATAACTTAAAATGTAAAATTGAACGTTAATATTAAAAAGAAAATCCACACAAAATCCTTCATCGAAAATGGGACAGTATAGCAATAATTTTGTTATTATTTCTTTAACGCTATAATGCATATCTTCGATAGAGCCAAAGGATTTTAGGGTGAATAATGGAATATTAAAAAAAGAAATTTTCAAACTCAAACAAGAATTACATGTAAGTATCGTGGCGCATTTTTATCAAAAAGATGAAGTGTTTGAACTAGCAGATTTTATGGGAGACTCTTTGCAACTTGCTCAATGGGCAGCGAAAGATACTAATCCCTATTTAATTTTTTGTGGCGTGGGCTTTATGGGACAAAGCGTGAAGATTTTAGCACCTCAAAAACGTGTTTTTATGCCAAAAATTGCGTGTTGCGCAATGGCTCGGATGATTGATGTAGATTATTTTGATCAAAATGTTATGTTGCTTGAGCAATCAGGCATTGCAAAATCTGATATTTTACCTGTGACCTATATTAACTCTTCTGCTGAGGTTAAGGCTGCTGTGGGGAAGATGGGCGGATTTGTCTGTACTAGCTCTAATGCGAAGAAAATTATTACCAAAGCTTTAGAGAGCGGGAAAAAGATTTTGTTCGTTCCTGATCGTTGTTTGGGACAAAATATTGCAAAAGAGATGGGGCTTCAGTCTTGCGTTATGGGAGATGGTAGTGATCCTAAGAAGGCCGATATTATCTGTTACAATGGATTTTGCTCAGTCCATCAACTTTTTGATGTAGAAGATATTGCATTTTATCGAACAAAGTATCCTGATATTTTAATTGCAACGCATCCTGAATGCAAAGTGGAAGTGTGTGATGCTTCTGATTTTGTGGGCTCAACCAGCCAAATTATTGATTATGTGAAGCAACTCCCTCTTGAGCAAAAAGTAGCCATTGGTACAGAATACAACATGATTCAACGTCTACGTAAAGAGAATACCTATGTGCTTTCCTCGTCTAAACCTGAGTGCCCAACGATGAATGAAACGACACTTCAAGATGTTTATAATACGTTGATGAGTATTAAAGAGGGGCGTTTTGAAAATGAGATAAGTATTTCTGAAGAGACTCGAAAATGGGCATATGAAGCACTCAATAGGATGTTTGAGATATGATTAAAAAATTTGTTAAAAAAGCACTCCAAGAGGATGTGGGTAGGGGTGATTTATTTGAATTGGTCGGGAAGGATAGTTTTGCCTCTGCGAAGATTACATGTAAAGATGTAGGTGTTTTTGCGAGCAAGCCTTACGTTGAAGCCTTGTGTGAAATGAATGACCTTTCTATCACGTTTTATTACAATGACGGAGATAGGTTGAAAAAAGGTGACGTTGTTGCACTTATGGAGGGGAACTCTAAAAACATACTCCGATGTGAGCGAACCCTTTTAAATATCATGCAACATGCCAGCGGTATTGCTAGCAACGTGGCTCGTTATACAAAGTTTTTAGACGGGTATCGTCTTAAATTATTAGACACACGAAAAACCAGACCCCATTTGCGTGTTTTTGAAAAGTATGCCATTCGCTGTGGTGGAGGGCATAATCATCGTATGGGATTGGATGATTGTTTGATGCTCAAAGACACCCATTTAAAAACGATTGATGATTTGAAGCAATTTATGGTGGAAGCTAGATCTAAACTCCCTTTTACATGTAAGATTGAAATTGAATCTGAAGATGTTGAATGTGCCAAGTTTGCCATGGCGTGTGGCGCAGATATAGTGATGTGTGACAATATGTCGCATGAAGTCATTAGTGACGTTGTTGCCTATAGAAATAGCCATTTTCCGCATGTCTTATTGGAGGCAAGTGGAAATATTACGGAACAAAATATCATTGAGTACGCCAAAACCGGTGTAGATGCTATTAGCAGCGGGAGTCTTATTCACCAAGCAGTTTGGCTTGATTTTTCAATGAAAATCACCCATAAAACTGTGCTCTAGTTTTAGGAACAGTTTACCGTGGCAGATGATCAAGAAAAAACTGAAGAAGCCACCTCTAAAAAGATAGAAGATGCCAGAAAAGACGGAAATGTCCCCAAAAGCCAAGACACCAGTGCTTTTATAACCCTTGTGGTTGCGTTGGGAGCTTTTCTTGCACTTTTGTCATGGATCGAATCTCGGATTATTTACCTTTATCACTACTATCAATCGTTAATTGGAACAGAAATCACCAAAGAAGTTACCTTCCAAATATCTATGATTTCTTTAAGAGAAGTTGTATTTATGGTGATTCCTTTATCCTTAGCTGTTTCCATTGCGGGTATCCTTGCTAATGTCATGCAAACTGGATTTTTGTTTACAACAAAACCCTTAATGCCTAATTTTGGTAAATTAGATCCCATAAAAGGATTTAAAAATCTTTTTGCGCTTAAAAAATTGATTGAAACGATTAAAACACTTTTAAAAGTAAGTGTTGTTATGGGTGTTTCGTATATTTTTTTATGGGATTTTACGAAAGAACTTCCTACGGTTATTTATTTTCCTTTGCTTGATCAGTTATCGTGGTTAAAAGAAAAAATGCTCATTTTAGCGGCGGTTATTTTAATTATTTTTTTAGTGCTTGCCTTAGCCGATTTGCTGTTTGTGCGTTATAATTATTTTAAAGAGTTGCGTATGAGTAAGCAAGAAGTTAAAGATGAATATAAGCAAATGGAAGGTGATCCTAAAATTAAAGCAAAAATTCGTCAAATTCAGATGCAAATGACTCGAAAACGAATGATGCAAGAGATTCCTGGGGCTGATGTGGTTATTACCAATCCAACACATTATGCGGTGGCTATTCGTTACAATCAAGAAAAAGAAGCAGCGCCAAAAGTGATTGCAAAAGGAACGGATTTAGTTGCTCTTCGTATTAAAGAAATTGCGATGAATTATAATATTCAAATTGTTGAAAATCCTCCTTTGGCACGAGAGCTTTATAAAAAATGTAATATGGGCGAAATGATTCCAGAGAACCTTTATAAAGCCGTTGCTGAAGTTTTAGCCTTTGTTTATAAAAGTTCAAACAAAACACGATAGCAAATTCTCAATAACTTTTCAGTAAAAATTAAGTATAATTCCTGTTTTTAATAACGTGGAGTTGAAATGTACAAACAGGCGTGGAAACGTATGCTAGAAGCTAAGCATAGTGTTATTGTCTCGCATGTACATCCTGATGGGGATACATTAGGCAGTGCCCTTGCTTTGTATGATGCATTAACAAATGCAGGTAAAAAAGTGACACTTTACAATGCATCAAAAGAGCTACCTCTTTGTTATGATTTTTTGCCAAACTTTGCAAAAATAAAGTATACATTACCCAAAGAGTTTGATTTGGTCATCAGTTGTGATTGTTCAACATTTGATAGACTTAAAATTCCTCAAGGTAATTATGATATTGTGAATATTGACCATCATTTAACCAATCACTATTTTGGTACGATTGATGTGGTGATAGATCATTTTAGCAGTGCAGGTATGGTGGTATATGAGCTTTTAAAAGCCAATGATATTTTGATGAGCAAAACATGTGCAAGTTGCCTTTATACCGCAATTGCAGATGATACAGGTTTTTTTCTGTATGGGGATATGGATGCGTTGACGTTTGCAATTGTTTCGCAATTGGTGAAATGCGGAGCAAATCCTAAAGAGATTGCATCTAAAGTTAAAAGAAGAGAGTCTCTTGCAAAAATAAGATTGTATGGCTATATGTTAAATCATTTTGATTTACATGAAAATGGAACGATTGCTACCATTATTTTCGATAAGGCATCGCTTGAAGCAACAGGTGCAAAGCGGCATGATACGAAAAATATTGTCAATATGCTCCGAAGTATTGTAAATGTAACAATAGCCATTATGATTTTAGAAGAAAAAGAGGGTGGATATAAAATTTCATTACGAAGTAAAGACTTCAATGTTGCACAAATTGCTTTAGCATATCATGGGGGTGGTCATAAAACAGCTGCTGGTTTTGAAGTGGCACTGTGTGACCCAACAATACTTCGAAATGAGATTGTAGAAAAAATAAAAAGGATGAAAGCTTTATGAAAAGAGAAAGCAAATCTACGGTAGCAGCATGGATTTTAGGATTTATTCTTGCAATGCTTTTAGGGGGAATGGTTTATATTTTTACTTCAAGTTCTTTTGAGCGAGAAGTTCCTGAGATTGCTTTTCCAAAAGAGATTGAATGGAACTTAAAAGAGCCTCTTAAGATTCAAGTTGCAGATGAAAGTGGTATTCGTTTTGTAGAGATTTCTTTGTTT
>RZYK01000465.1 GCA_009930355.1 Campylobacterota bacterium
TAGCCAGTTATAATTGTCCGATTATGGATTACTGGTCCTGAACTAAATCCGATTTCTTCAAGGTCTTTAAAAATATCTTCTGCGCATTTATCAATTACGGCTTTCCCAATTTCAAACCTATGCTTTTTCTCGTCCGAATGATAAATTATCCTGTCTTTTATTTTTTGTATTATTACCTCTCTCATTTCCCCACCTACTCCTTAATCCAATATGTTTTAATAGCTTTCTTGACTTGTGGTGCAAAAGCACCCAAACTTCGTTGTCTCCATACTGCAAGAAATATCCAGCCTGTTAATTCTTCTTTAATTGCTGATATAGAATTACAAGAACACCCGATTTTTGTGTCATAAATTCTTAAAGTTTCTCTTTGCCCAGTCTCCGAAACAATATAATCATAATCCTCTATGTTGTAAGCCTCACAAATTGGTTTTATTTGCTCAAGAACTTCTTTTCTTTTAGCCTGTAAACGTTTCATTTTTTCTCCCTGGTCAGCTTCTCCGGGGAAAATCTTTTCAAGTCCGTTGAAATACATTCACTCCACCTCTAATCCGCTAATCAGCTCATCATAATCAACCCAGTTATCATCAATCCACTCACTGGTTAATATTAATAAATCTTTCTTTATGCTCCATGCTAAAACCTCAGCAACAATATGATGATCTGTAACTTTTAATATCTTAATGGGATTGACCCTGTAAGACTCATCTTCCCCATAACTTAAAACAACTGGTTTAGTTCTTATCGCTCTTTTACCAACTAAATTTTTAATATTCATTTACTTCACCTCTCCCTTTTTAAAGCTAATATCAAAACCATAGTACATTCTGTCCATAAACCTCTCTACAAACTCACTATATAAATCCTCATCAGCCCTACTTAATTCTTTATTTATGGCTTGATTTACTCTATTTATAAGGTCTTGTTCTCTCTCTTTAACAGTTTTCTCTATAATCTTTGCCCCTAAAGAAATTGGCTCGTCAGTTGAAAAATTGTATCTAATTAATTCAAAGCGACTTATGTTATCTATCACATCCTTTACTTTCTGCACAATTTTTTCCTCGTAACCTT
>RZYK01000466.1 GCA_009930355.1 Campylobacterota bacterium
CAAGATCCCAAGAGATACTATTGTTAAGCTTTTGGATCTTTATGGTTTTTCTCATGACGATATTTTTTTTGGCAAAGAATCCGATTTTATCGAAAAAAAAGATAATGGAAAGGAGCAATTAAATGAACGAATTACAGATTTTCAATAACCCAGAGTTTGGCCAGATCAGAGTAATAGAAAAAAATAATGAGCCTTGGTTTGTGGCTAAAGATGTTTGCGAAGTTTTAAAACATAGCAACTCAAGAAAAGCAGTTTTAGACATGGTTGATGAAGAGGATGTAACTAAAGGTTACACACCTCATCCACAGAACAATGAAAAGAAGATGGAAGTAATTATTATAAATGAATCTGGTCTATATTCTTTAGTTTTGAGAAGCAACTTACCAGAAGCAAAAAAATTCAAGCGCTGGATCACTCACGAGGTAATCCCAAGCATCAGAAAACACGGTGCATACATGACAGATGAAACGATTGAAAAAGCTTTAACAAGTCCTGACTTCTTGATTCAGCTAGCTACTCAACTTAAAGAAACAAAGGAGCTCAATGCTAAACAGGAACAATTAATAGGGGAGTTGAAGCCCAGAGCAGATTATACTGACCGGATACTCAAAAACAAAGGCCTTGTAACTATAACTCAAATTGCTAAGGACTATGGGATGAGCGGCGCAGAAATGAATAAGAAGCTTCATAACTTAGGTGTCCAATATAAACAAAGTGATCAATGGCTACTGTATAGAAAATATCAAGGCAAAGGTTATACGCACTCAGAAACAATTCCTATTGAAAAATCTTTTGGTCCAGACATCAAAATGACGACTAAATGGACTCAAAAAGGAAGATTGTTCTTATACGAGCTTTTGAAGTCAGAAGGAATATTGCCGGATATAGAAAAAGAAGAAATAAAAAATTAGAGGAGGAAAGCAATATGAGCGAACAAATATTAGAAATAGGAAAAATAAAAAAAGGTTTTAAAATCATTCAATCAAGCGATTAAGGTTGATGTTAACACTATCGGAGCGAAACAAGAAGACAAGGAACCACAAACAGAAAAAGAACTCATTTCGAA
>RZYK01000467.1 GCA_009930355.1 Campylobacterota bacterium
AATAACAATAAGTAAAAATGGATTATTGGTTAAGCTAAATGTTGATTCTACTGATATGCAGGTCAACAATAACTTTATCAATCTTGATGTTCCACCAGAAGTCAGAGAAGGCCGGACATTTGTTCCGCTTCGGGCGGTAGCTGAAGCATTCGGAGCTGAGGTCAATTATTTTGGCTATGAACAGAAAGTGGAGATTAAATATCAGGATATCATCCTGGAAATGTGGATTGGAAGAAACGAAGCTCGGAAAATTAAAAGGTTGTGATGATATATGCCACTTAAGAGAGAGTATATAATCACAAGTCCTTTCGGGATGAGGGTACATCCGGTTACTCATAAGCAACAACTTCATGAAGGAATAGATATAAAATGTGCTTATGAGGATATTTATTCTTATGCTGATGGAGAGGTAATCAGAACTGCCTATCATAAGAATCTGGGATACTATATCGACATAGATCATGGCTATTATGTAACCAGGTATCAGCACCTATCAAAGTTCCATGTTGAGGCAGGGATAAAAGTTTCCAGGAGAAGTTTGATTGCTACCTCAGGGAATACCGGGATGTCAACCGGACCTCATTTACACTTTGGAATAAAAATAAAGGAAACAGGAAAGTGGGTGGATCCCGTAATGTTTTCACCAGTAACAAAAATTGAAATTGATATTGACGGAAAAAAATATAAAGGGCTCCTGGATCACGAAGAAGAAGTTTCTTATGTGGAAGCTCGAAAACCCTTTGAAGATTTAGGACATAAAGTTGATTGGACAAATGGAGTCAAAATCACAATCACAGATTATTACGAATGGGCCATAGATAAGTTAATCGGAGTTCTTCAAGGCCTTAAAAAATAGAATAACTTCCTCCTTTTTTAGCTCCTGGCATTCGTGCCGGGGGCTTTTTTTATGTCTCCGACATCAATGTCGGGAACATCCTGTTTTTTTTACAGATTCCCTTATATCAAGCCATTTTTCACAGGTACAAACACCTTAAGGGCAAAAATAAAATCGCTTAGAATGGACTACAGAGCCTCGTTTTTTCTGAGGTTTTAAGCCAAATTTTG
>RZYK01000468.1 GCA_009930355.1 Campylobacterota bacterium
TCCGCCACTGACTTTTTTCATACGTAAAATACGTTCTTTTTTGATTGCTTCTTGATTGCTATTGAGCATTTTAAGCTCTTTTGCTTCTGCTTTATTTTCGAATCCTGTTGCTACAATGGTTACTTTAACACTGTTCTCAGGCATATTGGCATCAGTTGTTGTACCAAAAATAACATCGGCATCTTCATCTGCACAATCCATAATTAACCCCATGGCAGAACTGATTTCATTTAAAGGATAAGTTGGTGGAAGTTGAAAATGAACCAGCACACCTAAGGCTCCGTTAATAGACATATTATCAAGTAGTGGAGATTCAATAGCGCTTTTGATGGCTTCAACAGCAGCATCTTCACCGGTACTTTCACCAATGCCCATAAGTGCCATACCTCGATGACTCATAACCGTTTGTACATCTGCAAAATCGACATTAATATCGCTTTGACCAGAAGAGAGAACCACTAAACTCATACCGCCAACCGCACGGCTTAAAACATCATCAACAATTTTAAAACTATCTTTAATGCCAAATTTTGAATCAACAATAGAAAGCAATTTGTCATTAGGAATAATAACAATAGAATCACTCTCTTTTCTTAGCTCATTAATACCAATATCTGCAAGTTTAGCTCTTTTTTTACCTTCAAATAGGAATGGACGGGTAACAACTGCAACCGTTAAAGCACCAATTTCTTTCGCTGCTTGTGCAACTACAGGTGCCGCTCCTGTTCCTGTTCCTCCACCAAAGCCAGAGGCAATAAACACAATATCTGCTTTTTCTAAAGAGCTTTTAATTTCTTCATAACTTTCCAACGCAGATTCACGACCCACATCTGGGCGCATACCAGCTCCTAGCCCTTTGCGACCTAGTTGGATTTTTGTTTTGGCTAAACAGTGTTCAAGGGCTTGTGCGTCGGTATTCGCAGCAATAAGTTCAATCCCATTGACCCCTTCGCGTACCATATGATTAATCATATTTCCACCGCCACCGCCAACACCGATAACTTTGATTTTAGCGCCATAAACACATTTTGATTCTTCTATGCTAAATCCGTTCATCCCTCTT
>RZYK01000145.1 GCA_009930355.1 Campylobacterota bacterium
GGTATATTCAATAGAGACATCTTTTTTAAAAATACACATTTGAAATACAACATTATCTTCATTTCCTAAAACGTTAAATCCACCTCCACTCAGTGAAAAACCTTGGTGAAATGTACAATCTTGAAAAAAAAGTCTTTTTTGTTGTAAAGGCAAATAGCTTGTGGCAAATTCACAACGATTGAACCATATATTTCTCAATTTTCTAATAATTTTCGAATAATCAAATGTATCCTCTTCCTTAAATGTTGGAAAAAATATTTCACTAAAAATAATAGCTTTTTCTAATCTTTTTGAAATAAATTCTATGTGGGAAGTATCAGAACTGAAAAAGCTTTGCGTGCTATCAAGAGAATTCATATAATCAAAATAGCTTGTAAAATCTTCTAAGCTAACTGTTTGCTTTAATTCTTCATCCTGATCATAAAGAAATAAAATGAGCTTGTCATAGAAAGCATTTAAAAATCCAATCTTATTCGAGTCTGTTGAACAATAAGATTTTTTACAATGTAAAATACACAACTCTTCTGAGCCAGTTAATTGTGCTTCATTCTCATCAAAAGAACGTATGTTTTTGTACATTGGATAGTATTCACACGTTTTACATGTAAAAGATTTCATTGTTTATTTTCTGCTTATTTAAAAATTTTATACAGGGTTTGATGGGTATTATTGTATCTCATTTCAAAAATTATAAAGCTTTTTCGTGCTAAAAAAACATCTTTACATGTAATCTATTAGGATAATTTTTCCAATAACATTTCAGGGGCAGTGAATGCTAGTTTTTGATACCGTGGTGCAGGGTGGATAAAGGCTATTTCCATTTCATAGATTTGCATCAAGTCTTTTGATGAAACAATACTCTTGAGTGCTTTTGCGAAACCATCAAGATGGTCGTATGAAAAAGCTTCACATATCAGAGCCTCTTCTATAAAGGAAGGGTGTTTAGAAACGCCCAGTGCTATATCAAAAATATCACGGGTATTGCCTTTTTCTCCTCTAAAACGTATCTTTTTAGCAAGAATTTCCTCTACACTTTCGATGTAAATATTTTGAAATCCCCACAACTCTGTGCAAACACAAGGTGCTTTAGTGCGTGGTGATGTTTCAAAAAATTGTATTTTTTCAGTGGCGCTTAGATGAATTTCTACATAATGCCCAGGAAATCGAATGTCATAGTTTACATGTAACGATGCAAAATAGGTACGTATGTCATTCAAAGTATTCGCATTGTTGATAAATATATCAATATCCGTTGAATAACGATGCTCCCAATAATAGGCACTCAGTGCCGTACCACCACCCAAACTAGCCTCTTTGTCAATGCCAATGGATTTTAGTGCATCAAGAGCGAGTCCTAACATATGCGCTTGTTTGGAAAAGTCATACATGTGCTATCTCGTGTGTTAATATCTCTTCAAATGAAGAAAAGGCATCAAGTTTTGCAAAGGGTGAGCCATGAAAAAGGTGTAAAAATGCTTTTTTCGTTGTAATTTTATGAGCATAAAACTCTTGGAGGAGTTCATGGGTGTCTACTTCTCGTACCACTTTCGCAAAAGCAACACGTTCCCTTATGGTAAGTTTGGCGTAACTTTTTTTAGAAAAGAGTTTAAAGATTTCATCATTTGTGAACTGTTCTTCCTCTTTGATATTGCGATTGATTCGTGTTAAAAGAGAAGCAGGAATGCTTTGAGTTATGGCTTGAAGGGCACGTTTTGTCTCTGTGTTTTTAATCAGCAGGTACAGCTTATGTTTTGCGTGTTGAGGTTTACTCCACTCCTTAAGGGTACTTCTAGGGATATTTAACAGCCTAAAGGCTTCAGTTTCTTGCATAAAAGCCTCCCATTTTTTTGAAATTATAGCCGAATATCGGCTATATATCAAGTAGAAAAACTGAGAGATAAAGAATAAAAGAAGATACATTAAGCGCATAAGCGGTACAATACCTTTAAAAAATATAAAGGTAGTGTATGGGTTTAGGTGTTGGTATTGTAGGGCTTCCAAACGTTGGAAAGTCCACCACGTTTAATGCGCTGACCAAAGCGCAAAATGCAGAATCTGCGAATTATCCATTTTGTACAATTGAGCCAAATAAGGCGGTTGTTCCTGTTCCAGACCCTCGTCTTGAAGCACTTGCAAAAATTGTCAATCCTGAGCGTATTCAGCACTCTACGGTAGATTTCGTGGACATTGCAGGGTTGGTGAAGGGTGCGAGTGCAGGAGAAGGTCTTGGCAATCAATTTCTCTCTAACATTCGTGAAGTCGAAGTCATTTTACATATGGTGCGTTGTTTTGAAGATGAGAACATTACCCACGTTGAAAACGGTATTAATCCACTTCGTGACATTGAAATTATCGAGAGTGAGCTTATTTTTGCCGATGTGCAACAACTCGATAAAAAACTAGACCGCCTCAAACGTCAGGCTAAACTTGAAAAGGGTGCGCAAGCCCTAGCAGAGATTGCTACCGAGCTTCGTGCCCACTTAGATGAAATTAAACCTGTAAGCACTTTTGCTAGAAGAGACGATGAGAACTTTCAAGCTTTAGATAAAGAGCTACGTTTTCTCTCCAATAAAACCATCATTTACGGTGCCAATGTCGATGAAGCTGGTCTTTTAGAAGAGAATGAACACGTTAAAGCACTCAAAGCACATGCTATAGCAGTAGGTGCGGATGTGGTTGTGTTGTGTGCCAAAGTGGAAGAGGAGATGGTCGCTTTAGAAGAAGATGAAGCGGAGGAGTTTTTAAAGGAGCTTGGTATTGAAGAATCTGGCTTGAAACAGATTATTCGCTTAGCGTTTGAAAAACTAGGACTGGCTTCTTATTTTACGGCAGGCGTTAAAGAGGTGAGAGCATGGACAATTGTCAAAGGGTGGAAAGCACCCAAAGCTGCTTCTGTGATTCACAACGACTTTGAAAAAGGCTTTATTCGAGCTGAAGTGATTGGCTATGATGATTTTATTGCCTACAAGGGCGAAACGGGATCCAAAGAGGCAGGCAAAATGCGCTTAGAGGGCAAAGAGTACGTCGTGCAAGATGGTGATGTAATGCACTTTAGATTTAACGTTTAATGAATATTTGAAGTTTACATGTACAATGCTTACATGTAAACTTTTTTTTGGAGTGTGTGTAATGAAATGGATACTAAGCCTTGTATGTTCGGCGCTCATACTTTATGCCTCAGAGCGCTATTATGGCGTTGAAGATTTGGATGTCCGTGAGGATGGAACGCTACTTGAGACGCAAACAAAACGACCTGCTAATGGTGTGGGACAATTTTTTTATGAATCAGGGCAAGTTAAAAGCCAAACCCCTTTTAAAAATGGTCTAAGAGAAGGCGTAGGTAAAACCTACTACGAATCAGGACGTCTACGCAGTGAAACTCCCTTTGTAAACGATAAAGTTGAAGGCTTGAAAAAAGAGTACTACGAATCAGGCGTTCTTCAAACCGAAATTTCCTTTAAAAATGACGAAGCTAACGGTCTTGCAAAGTTCTACTACCCCACAGGTACCTTGCAAGGTGAAACCCCCTTCTCAAAAAACAAAGCCAATGGCATTGCCAAACTCTACAGCCCTAGCGGAAAGCTCATGCGTAGCATTGAGTTTAAAGAGGGTGAAGTCGTAAAAGGGCTTGACTATGATGCCAAAGGCAATCAAAAAGAGCTCAGTGTTGAAGCCTTGAGTGAAGCGACACGCTAACTTTATCTATTAATTACTAAATGTAACTCTGTTATAATGTCCTTAATAAATAGTTTATATATAAAGGAAGCAGAAACATGTCATTATCTGATATAGGAAGTTGGGCTAGTATCGTAGGTTTAATTATTGCGTTTTTTGTTGCTAACAAGGTATATAAAATAAGTGTGAATGTATCTAATTTAAAGAATAATCAACAAAGTAACGAAGACTTATCAATTATCAAAGTTGGCGACACTAAACAAGAAAATATTAGCAACCAATAATGCAGATGCTTAATTTAATATTCAATTTATTGCATATTGGAAACACTATTCAAACTAACGTAATCTCAATTAATCCAAAAATTGATGTAACACTCAAAAGAATAGAAAAAGATTTTTCTGATGGCAACTTTAAACAAGCAGTAGAAGATTTAGACAAATTAATTACTGATAATAGCAGTGAAGCTTTAAAATCAGTCAAATATCAACTACTTCTCATAAAAGCAAATTTTTTGATGCAGTTTAGAAAAATAGATGAATTTCAAGAATTCGTCGAGCATATTGAAAAAGAGTATAAAACATTTATTGACATTAAATTTAAAGAGTTGAAATTAACGTTATTTGCTTTAACAAACAATCAAGAATTTTTTGAATTATCAACACAGGTGAGATTGGAAACTCCAAACAGCTTATCTCAAAGACATGTAGAGATAGTGTTTTACTTAAATGGTAGAGATGTCGAAAAAGCAAAAGAATTATTTGAAGAAGAGATTAAAATTACGCAATCTCGCAATAAATTGCTTTTAATTGGCGGGCATATTTATTCAAACCTATACAGAGATGATAAAGAAGACATAAGTATTTTTAATAATGCAGATATGTATTATAAAGAATTATTGGAGACTGAGCAGATAAGTTTTCTTGATAAGATGCAGATTCAAGGATTTTATGCCATTACATTGCTCAATAAAAACTTACAACACAAAACTCTTCAAGATGACTTTTTATTTAATGTAGAGGATTATAAAAAGTCTTTAGATGTGGTGTTTGAAAATGAAGCATACTTCAATCCAGAATATATCAAAACACTTTTAGAAAATTATAGTTATATCCTTTCTTATCTTGGTCAAAAAGATACATATAATGAATTTTATAAAAAGTATGAAAACGATTTATCCATCAAACATTACATTCAATACTGTACTGTCAATGAAATTCAACTAGACCATCAAAAAATACAAGAATCTATTTTAAATAATACTGAATTAGATGATTTGTTAATTTATATGTCCCTAGTTTTGCATGGGTGCGCTGAAGATATTGATGAAATCATCAAATTCCTTAAAGCAAATAACAAATTTATTTACGAAGATAGTTCTATCTTGTACCATTATGTAAAAGCACATATTTTACAGGATATAAAGCTAGAGAGTGAAATTTTCAAATATTTGGAATATAATCGTCATAGAGATTTGAATATTTTAATGGCTTATATAGAAAGTAATCTTTATGTGAAAAATCAAATGGGAGTGTTCAAAAATCTGTGTCAGCATCGAGTAGTTCCTAAAATTGTATCATAAATTTAAAGCCTTATTGAGTCTGCCCTCGAAATAAATCGAGAGT
>RZYK01000146.1 GCA_009930355.1 Campylobacterota bacterium
CCAACAACCTGCGTATCAGATTGATGAGAGTCTTAAAAAAATGGTTTTATTTCGTGAATTTAATTTGGTCACGGGCAATTATGACCTTTTTAAGTCCACTGCATTTGATATTATCTTTTGTCGAAACGTGATGATTTATTTTGATAAACCGACCCAAAATGGATTGGTTGAAAAATTTTTCTCCCTTTTGAATAAAGAGGGGTACCTTTTCATCGGGAGTTCTGAAGCGCTGACCGATATGAAAAAAGGGTTTCAATCCAAAAGTGCTTCAATCTATCAGAAGGTGTAACATGACTAAGAAAAATAATTTAGACACACTGAGTGATGCGATGTTGCTTGAAGAGGTAAAAAGACGGTTTGACCAAAAAAATCAAACGTTGGAAGAGATGGCATTCTTAACCAAAAAACTTTATGACCTCAATGAAAAACTTAAAGAGCATGATTCGATTAAGGGGGAATTTCTCTCTTTAATCAAAAATGTTTTTAATAATCCTCTTAGTTCCTTGCTTAATCTCTCTTCCATGATGCGAAAAAATGATGACACTCCAAAAACACAGAAAATGAAGATTCTTTTGGATATGGAATTGCACAAGTTAGATTTTCAGCTCAATAATATTTTTACTGCTGCTGAGATTGAAGCAGGAGAGATTGCAAACTATTGGAGTGAAATTGATTTAGGGTTGTTAATTAAAGAGTTGCAAGAGGCATTTAATTATCTTATTCATGAAAAAGAGTTGTTTTTTAGCGTCAGGATCAATGCAGGAGACTTTATTGTGAGTGATGCTCGAAAACTCCACACTATTTTTTCTAATCTTATCTCTAATGCATGCGAGTACTCTTTTCCTAGTAATCGCGTTTTGATTGATGCCCATCTTTTAGGGGAGCAGTTGTGTGTACGCATTAGTAATGTAGGAGATGTGATTGAAAAAGAGTCAAAAAAAGAGATTTTTAGTCGCTTTAAGAAGGTGAGTAGACGTAGTCAAGCCCGTGAGAGCGTGGATGGCTTAGGCTTGGGTCTTAGTGTGGTTAAAGCCCTTGTGGAGTCTTTGGATGGAGAGATTGATTATGTCTCTACACCTACTGAAACCGTTTTTACGATTCTCTTACCTTTGCAGGATGCATCAAAGGCAGAAGCACTGATGAGTGATAGTGCGAATGAATTTATGTTTGATGATACACAAATGAAAGAGTTTTAATGCTTCCTCGTAAATTCATTCATGTGGGCGAAATTTTCGTGGGTATTAAACCCACCGAAATTGTGACGGTTTTAGGCTCATGTGTGAGTGTGTGTTTGTTTGATAAAGTAGAGATGATTGGGGGAATGAACCATTATTTATTGCCTTTATGGAATGGTAATGGACTTGAAAGCCCAAAATTTGGCAATGTTGCTATTCCTAAATTGATTGAAAACATGGAAAATATTGGTTGTTTACGGTGTAATATGGAAGCAAAAATTTTTGGAGGGGCGAACATTCATCGAGCCAATAGTGAAGGGCAGATGATTGGACAAAAAAATATTTTAATTGCCAAAGAGATTTTGCGGCAGTGGCATATTCCTATTAGGGCAGAAGATACAGGTGGAAATAATGGCAGGCGTATTATGATGATTAGCGATGCTAATCGTATTATGCTTAAATATGTCCAAAATGAGATGATGAATGATTAAGGTTTTAATTGTGGATGACAGTGCCACCGCACGGCATATTTTGCATGAAATTTTAAGTGCTGATAAACGTATTGAAGTGGTAGGACTTGCTGCGGATGCGTATATTGCCCGTGATATGATTATCGAATTAAAACCAGATGTGATTTGTTTAGATCTTGAGATGCCCCGCATGGATGGATTGACTTTTTTGCAAAAATTGATGTTACATTATCCTACGCCTGTGATCATCGTTTCATCGCTTAGTAGTAGTGGTGCAAGGGTGACGCTTGATGCTTTTGAAGCAGGGGCAGTTGATTTTGTACAAAAACCGCATGCCTATTTATTTGATGGTAAAGATGAAATTCAAGAGGAGTTGATTCAAAAAGTGGTGAATGCTTCGTATGCGAAGGTTCAAAAAAACGTATTTCACACAGGAAGTCATCCTTGTATACGCTTAAGCGAAACCACACAAAAAGTGATTGCCATTGGTTCAAGTACGGGAGGCACAGAAGCGTTAAGAGCGGTATTAAGCGCAATGCCTCAAAATAGTCCTGCTATTTTAGTGGTACAGCATATGCCTCAAACGTTTATTCCACCATTTGCAAAACGCTTAAACGATCTTTGTGCCATGGATGTGAAAGTTGCTGTGCATGGGGAGAGCATTCAAAGAGGCGTGGTCTATATTGCGCAAGGTGATAAGCATATGGTGTTACGACTTTTGGGTGTGCGTTATTTTATTGAAATAGGAGTGGGTAAACATGTTAGTGGGCATTGTCCTAGTGTTGATGTGCTTTTTAACTCCGTTTCTAAAGTTGCAGGTGGAAATGCCTTGGGTGTCATTTTAACAGGCATGGGAAGTGATGGGGCACGAGGCATTTTCAATATGCATCAAGCAGGGGCTAAAACGATTGCACAATCTGAAGAGAGTTGTGTGGTTTTTGGGATGCCAAAAGAAGCGATTAAGCTTGGAGGTATTGATGAGGTTGTGCCTTTGGAGATGATTGCTAACAGTGTTGTTAAGATACTAAACGAGGAATAGTTATGGAGCATTGTTTCTATCAATCAAGCATGGTTTCGGTGCTGATTATTGGAGAAATTGCGTACGATACGACATTTTTAAATGAAGCAAAAAAGGTGTGTGGAAGTTTACATGTAAATATTTTGCCACATTACATTCCTAAAATTGTTCAAGAAGAAAAGATTCATCTTATTTTTGGCTCACTTTCCGTTTCGAATGAAGCCCTTTATGTCCCTGTCCTCAAAGAATTGAAAGTAAATTTTCCATTAATTAAAATGATTTTATTTTTGCAAAGCGATTATCTGGTTTTACTGGATGAAATTTTATCGCTTCAGTGCGAGCGTTATTTAAGTATGAAAAAAGAGCGTGCCAATGCGTTGTTTCATTTTACACAGTGTGTTGAGCAATTTACCCATGATGTCTACTTAGCAGAGCGTCACTATTTTCAAACCTTGCTTGATTTTTCGATTGTTTCGCAAACCGATGTGGATGGGAACATTACGTATGTGAACGATAATTTTACACGTGTAACAGGGTACAAATCTGAGGAGTTAATTGGGAGAAATCATCGTGTTTTAAAGCATCCTAGTACATCACCAGAGGTATTTGAAGAGATGTGGCAAACGATTACAAAGGGAAAAGTATGGCGTGCACAAATTGTCAATCGCAATAAAGATGGAAGTGATTTTTGGGCGGAGACGATGATTATTCCTTTTAAAGAGAAGCAAAGTGGAAAAATTTTGCAATATTTGGCCATTCGCCACGATATTACCTATTTTTTAGAAAAAGAGCGTATTGCTAATGAAATTAAGCGTCAAGCGTTAGAGCAAGAACAACTCTCTGAAGCTAAGGATGCTTTTTTAGTTCTTTTTACCCATGAGCTTAAAACGCCACTGAATGCTATTTTGAATTTTGCACAGTATTTGTATAAGCGTATGCCTCACATTGATGAGGTGCCTAAAGAAAAACGGCTTTACCTTTTGGAGCAGATTTATAAAAGTGCCTCCTCTATGTTGGAGAATGTGACCAATATTTTAGATTTAGGTAAATTACGTCACGATAAATTGCACTATAATATGACATTGTTTAATGTCAAAGAGGCGATGTTAGATGTGATTGAAAAACATGGGGCTTTAGCATTGGAGCACAAACGTCGCATTGTGTTTAAGCATGATGGGCATGAGCCTTTCTTAACGAGCGATGAGTATCGTTTTAAGCAAATTATTTCCAACATCCTCTCTAATGCGCTTAAATATGGAAACACAGTAGTAGAAGTTTTTTTATTTGCAAAAAAAGATGCCATAGAAATTGTGATACAAGATGATGGCAAAGGTATTCAAGATAAAAAAGAGGTGTTTGAACTTTATAATAAAAGCTCATCAGCACAAGTAAGTCGTGAAAAAAAAGGAACGGGTATTGGGCTTCATTTTGTTAAGCTTTTGTGTGAAGGGCTTGGTTTAGAGTATGCGCTTGAAGATGCAGTAAGTCTGGGTGGTACAAAATTTACACTACGTAAACGATTGAAGGAGTGGAAAAATGGTTAAGGTATTGATTGTTGATGATAATGACAATAATAGACTCACGCTCAATCTTCTTTTAGAGGAGGTTGAAGGTATTGAAGTGTATGAAGCAGAAGATGGGCAAATTGCTGTTGAAATGTGCGCAAGATAAAATTATGATCTGATTTTTATGGATATTATGATGCCTAATCTGGATGGATTTGAGGCGACAAAGTTTATTAAACAATTGCACAAAAAAAGTATGGTTATTGCTGTGAGTGCCTTAGATGATGATGCGTCAAAAAATAAAATGCTCTCCTTAGGTGCTGAGGATTATTTGACAAAACCTATTTATGCAGAGCATTTTTTACAGCGTGTGAGACAGTATTTGCGTATTATTGCTTTACGTCATAAGCCTATGCAAAAGTATCCTAAAGCGTTAAATCCTTTTAATTCACATGTTTTTCATCGTTCAATTACGTTTCATATCGAAGATGAAAATGCTTTGGTTGAGTTTTGGGATTATTGGCTTAATGGTGAAAAGAGTGTAATGGATTTGAGTGATTGTGTCCGTTTGATGTATGGCTTTGCTTTATGGCTTCTAAAACATGAACATGAGTGTAGTGTTGTTGTAGAGGAAAATGAAGAAAAACTTTACATGATGCTTTTACATGTAAAGCCTCTTCGAAGTAATATTATTAAAAATATTTTACTAAAACACTTTTCGAATGCAAAGTATATTTTATCCAATGATATGTTGACATTTCAGCTTGATAAAGTGGTTAAAAAAGAGAATGGCTCAATAGCAGTCAGTGATGAAGCAAAAAAAATTCTCTCCAAAACACACGATAATGTTTTAAGTGCACGTGAATATGTAAATACCACAGCCATCTCTTTTATGTCAAAAATTGATGGACTTGAAGTTTTGAATGATGAAACCGATAAAGCCATTTTAGATTTTGAAACAGAGCCTGATAAGCGTCATCTTACGGTGATTTCTGAGAATTTTCAAGAGTATGCGGATATTTTAGAAGAGCTAATGGAATTTGAGCATTTAGGATTTGCCATTCAAACGTTCATTAATTTTTTAGATACTTTAACGAAAGAACAAATAGATGGC
>RZYK01000469.1 GCA_009930355.1 Campylobacterota bacterium
TCATTTATGATGACAGAGAGGGGTTCAAAGAGCGCCTTCAAGAAGATATTCAATGGAATAGAACCTTGCGAGAAGCCTTAACACACAACCGTTTTACGATTTTTATGCAAGAAATTGTACCTTTACATGTAAAAACCAATACCCGTAAAAAATATGAGATTTTAATTCGTCTTATTGATGAAACGGGTCGCATTATTTCTCCCTTTCACTTTATTGATCTTGCAAAACGTATGCATCTTTACGCACAATTAACCCAATTTGTTCTCAATGAAAGTATTCGTGTTGCTTTAGAACTTGATTGTGATATTTCTATTAATATCACTAAAGAAGATATTTTAAACCATGAAACGACTATGCACTTATTCAACCTTTTACATCAGCACCCTAATCTCAAAGAGCGTATTACCCTTGAACTTGTAGAATCAGAAAGTATTGAAGACTCACAAGATGTACGTTTATTTCTTCAAAAAGCACATGCAAATGGCTGTCTTTTGGCTATTGATGATTTTGGTTCAGGATACTCCAATTTTGAGTACCTTATGCGATTGTCGGTCAATTTTATCAAAATCGATGGTTCTCTGATTAAAAATATTGATAAAGATAGCAATGCTTATGCAACCGTTAAAACCATTACCAATTTCGCTAAAAATTTAAACATTCAAGTTGTAGCAGAATTTGTTCACAGCAAAGAAGTGTTACAAAAAGTTCAAGAGTTAAATATTGATTTTGCACAAGGCTTTTATCTCCATGAGCCTAGCCCTAAAAATAAATTAAAACATCCCCATGAACGCTATTGAATCTTTTTTAAGAGTGGTTGCAAACAATCAGTTTGTAGAAGGACATGAAGTACTAGAAGAAGAATGGAAACGCCTCAAAAAAATTCCTGAATCTGAAAATGAAGCAAAAATTCTTAAAGGATTAATTAATGCTTCTACTGCATTAGCCCTTGCCTGCAAAGGAAAAAAAGAGGGTGCAATGCGTGTTTGGCAAACCTATGAAAAATACGCACCTCTGATTGCCCAAGCACCTTTGGCACATACCCACCTTTACC
>RZYK01000470.1 GCA_009930355.1 Campylobacterota bacterium
GGTACCATATCCACCTTTTTCAACCACTTCACGCATCGCTTTAATCACTTCTGGAAATTTATGCAAGATATTATTATCACGAAGCATTTGTGTATTGGCGGTCAATGCACCGCCAGGCATTGGAGAGAAAGGAATCAGTGGAGAAACTTGCGTGGCTTCAGGTGGCATAAAATAATCTTTTAAACACTCTTGTAAAACATCTTCATATTTGAGGATTTTTTCTAATTCTAACCCACCCAAATCATACTCTTTACCTTTAACCGCATGAAGCATGGTTAAAATATCTGGTTGAGACGTACCACCACTCACGGGACTGGCTGCCATATCAATACCATCAATACCTGCTTCAAGCGCTGCCAAATAACATGCAACACTTACACCCGCAGTTTCATGCGTATGAAGTCGTAAATGGGTTCCCTCTGGAACAAGTTTACGTGCCATTTTGATAGTTTCATAGACTTTTTGAGGACTTGATGTTCCACTGGCATCTTTAAAACAAATACTATGATAAGGAATATCTGAGTCTAAAATTTCACGAAGAGTTTTTTCATAAAAAGCAACATCATGTGCGCCAACACATCCAGGAGGTAAATCCATCATCGTTACAACAATTTCATGTTTTAAACCATGGTGTGCAATACGTTCACCACTGTATTTGAGATTTTCAACATCATTGAGTGCATCAAAGTTACGAATGGTTGTTGTGCCATGTTTTTTAAACATTTTAGCGTGTAAATCAATTAATTCTCGATTGCCTGTATCGAGCATTACCGTATTGACTCCACGTGCAAGAGTTTGCAAATTTGCATCAGGTCCTGCAATTTCACGGAATTTGTCCATCATGACAAAAGCATCTTCATTGAGGTAAAAATAGAGACTTTGAAAACGTGCCCCTCCCCCAAATTCAAAATGGCTAATACCTGCCTCACGCGCTGCTGCTACTGCTGGAAGAAAATCATCCATCAGTACACGTCCACCAAAAACGGATTGAAATCCATCTCTAAACGTCGTATCCATCACATCGATGTATTTTTTAGCCATC
>RZYK01000471.1 GCA_009930355.1 Campylobacterota bacterium
ATCTGTCGGGAGATGGCAGAGCGGCTTAATGCGGCGGTCTTGAAAACCGTTGAGGGTAATACCTCCGGGGGTTCAAATCCCTCTCTCCCGGCCACTTAATTCCCTCTATTACGTACTTCCAAAGACTCTTAATTCTTCCAGTGACACTATGGTGACTTAACCAATTCCATAAATATCCACTGATTTATCAAACGGTTTTCTTTCTGCTGATATATTTCTCGTATAGCGTTGAAATAGCATCTGAGGTGTCGTATGACCTAAAACAGATGCAATTTCATTGACACTGTATCTTCCACTCATTAAAAGATTGGTTGCACACGCATGACGCATTTCATACATTCTGCGGTGTTCAATTCCACACTCTTTGAGTAAAACATTCCAATGATGCCTACCAATATTTTTATAATCATAAAAACTCTTACCATACTGATTGACAAAGACATACTCTTTATCACCTGTGAGCTTTTTTTGACTCTCAATAAAAGGCACCAACGTATCAACGATAGGAATATAACGAACACTACTCTCTGTTTTCGTAGCACCTTCAATTCCTTTAGCTTTTGAAGCACACACATAGATTTCTCTATGCTCTAAATTTACATTTTCCCATTTTAAAGCCACAATCTCACCGACTCTCATCCCTGTCATAAATCCAAGTGCTAGATAGTTTTTAAACCATCCTTGCGCTGTATCTAAAATGAGTTTAACCTCATGAGGTAATAATGGTGTCACTTTTGGCTTTTTCACTTTTAAAGAATCCAATGCATCAAAGGGATTTTTATTTACTTCTTCATCTTGAAGTGCTTTTTGAAAAATACCTCTAAAAACAATTTGATACTCTTTAACCGTTTTGGCTGTAAATCGTGTCAAAAGCTCATTTCTCCATTGGTCGATGTGAGAGATTTTTAAATCCTTCACAGGGGTATCACCTAATTTTGGTAATATCCCATTTTCAACAATAGATTTATATCGCTTATACGTACTGTTTGCTGTCATTTGCTTTTTTGAAACAAGAAAAGACTCAGCATAATAACGCACC
>RZYK01000472.1 GCA_009930355.1 Campylobacterota bacterium
GCGTTTATTAAAGCGATTAATAAACATAAACCAGCTGCTGCAAAAGGTAAGTATATTAAATGTGCAGCGCTTTCCCTCACGATGAGTCCATCAATGAATCTTGAAAATCAAGAATTGATTGATCTTAAGTAAATAAAATTAAATAGTAATTAATCTTTGATTGGAGATAGTAGAGGCGAAAGCTTAATTTGGTTCAACCAGCTCTACTTGAAATCACCAGTTGGAAAGGAGAAAAATTGACAAAAAAAGAGAAAGCTGAATTTATTAGTTCTCTAGCTGAAGAATTCAAATCTTCCGACGGTTTAGTTGTTTGTGATTACAAAGGTCTTAATGTTAAAGCAATTGAAGCGTTAAGAAATAGTGCACGACCTGAGTCTGTACAAGTTAAAGTTATTAAAAATACTTTAGCCGCCATTGCATTAAAAAATGCGGAAATGGAAGGTCTTGAACTTAAAGACACGAATATTTTTGTTTGGGGTGCGGATCAGTTAGCTGTTACTAAAATTGTTGCAAACTTTGCCAAAACAAACCCTAATTTTATTATTAAATCTGGTTTTGCTGGTGGAGAAGTTGTTGATGCTACTAAAGTTGAAGCCCTTTCTAAAATGCCATCTCGCAATGAGCTTATTGGAATGCTTCTTTCAACTTGGATGGCACCGATTACAAACTTTACAATTGGTCTTGATGCACTTCGTGCTAAAAAACAAGATTCAGAGTAAACTGTATTTTCTTTACATGTAAAAACAGATGTAAAGATTTTTAGAACGCAATGTTCTTTATTTAAATTTATAATAAAAAAGAGGAGATTTGAAATGGCAATTTCAAAAGAAGACGTATTAGAGTATATTTCAGGTCTTAGCGTACTTGAATTGAGTCAACTTGTTAAAGATTTCGAAGAAAAATTTGGTGTATCTGCTGCTCCAGTTATGGTTGCAGGTGGTGCAGTTGCTGCTGTTGAAGCTGCTGAAGAAAAAACTGAATTTGATGTTATCCTTAAAGATGGTGGCGAGAAGAAAATTAACGCTATTAAAGT
>RZYK01000012.1 GCA_009930355.1 Campylobacterota bacterium
GGCTCTGTCATGAATTATTTTGGAGCCTATTACACAGTAACCAACACATTCAACGATCCAACAGACTACCGCCACGGCCAGCCGATTTTGTACGGTGCGCCAAGGCTGCACTATATTCAATGCACCCCTGACGTGTATTATATTCGTCTTGCAAAGGATGAAATTGAAAACGATACAGCGGCGGAGTTCGTCTGCGATATGACAGTCTGGTCAGCAGACAACCAGCCAGCGGCCTATCAATACATGATGTCCGGAGATAAATCTGGGCTTCATCCTGTGACGCAAGCGATTCTTGCACAGGATGAAGTTAATGGGATTGATACGGAAGACATTGTGGAAATGCGGGCCGGAATCATGACTACGGAATTTCTTGGATTCGTTCCAAGCCATGTATTTATGGTACGGCCTGAGTTGGCGGACAGTGATGAGATTGAAATTGAAGGCGAGGCGATACAGGTGGTTAGATTTAACCCAGGGAATTGGCACAAATTAGACAACCCTGAGTTTTTATAATATTTAACTATTAATATACTCCAAAGAATCTTAGACTCTTTGGAGTATATTAAACATTTTTTGGCATCTTCTATGTGTTTTAAAATTGCAGCTTTTAATTTAATTATATATCAAGTCTGACTTTGTATATTTTATTTCCAATCTGTTTTTCGCTTTCACCAATCCACATTGCAGGAATAATAATAACTTTGTTTTCTTTAAAATGCCCTCCGTCAGAAGACAGCTTTCTTGGATGTCTTCGCCTTTCATGTGGAATAGGACTTTTTCTATCTCCAGTATATTTTGGCTCATTTATTTTCATTTTTGTTCTAATTTCTTTTGGAGACAGAATTGTATACAATGGTCTTTGATGGGATCGCAATATTTTTTTCCCTTTTGTTTTTATTGTCTTTGGTTTTTCCTCCAATATAAAATTGGATGGAAAGGAAAATGAAATAACTCATTTTCTCGCACATGGAGTATCTATTCGAGCGATTGCTAGACTTTTAGATTGTACCGATACCTGCTTGCGTTCATTTATGAGAACTAGGGGAATAATATTCGATAAAAAATCAAAAAAATAATCAACTTGATTTTATTAATAAAATCATTGGTTTAATTAACTATAAGGCTGATACCTTAATGATACGGTATCAGCCTTTTTGTTTGTGTTGTCTTGCGTAATGATTGCGCTTTGTTTAACGCGGTAAAAACGGAGGGCATTATGCAAGACAAAAAAGGTGTCATTGTCGCTGTTGTAAACAATAAGGGTGGGGTCGGAAAATCAACGATATGCGTCAATCTCGGTTATGCACTAACAACTCTTGATAGGAGGGTTTTGGTCGTTGATCTCGATTCACAATGCAATACTTCCAAACTTTTAATGAAAACTTGAGACTATGATTTTTCAATTTATGACATTCTTAATGATAAACCTGAAGTTGAAGTATCGAGATGTATTTATAGTTCTCACTATAATGATCTAGATATTCTTCCAAATGAAGAATCTGTTTCTGCCCTAGAGATTGATTTAATTATTAAAGAACAATTCTATTTATTAAACTCAAAACTTAGAAATTTTTCAATATCGAACTATGACTATACGTTTTTAGACTGTCCTCCAAATCTCCTATTTTTTGTAATTTCCGCGCTAATTGTGTCAGACTATGCAGTTATCCCAGTTGTTGCAGATTCACAATTCTCAATTGATGGACTAAATCGAATGCTTGATTTTATTAATGAGCAGAAGAAAACTTCTAATACCAACTTGAAGTTTTTAAAAGCCGTAATCAATATGGTCGATATGAGAATGGGATTAATCAAACCAATCAAATCAGCCATACTTGATAAGCTTGGAGATAGCGGAGTTTTCGCGTCAGAAATTCCAGCCAACTCGGCAATCAAGCAAGCTGAATATGTCATGCGAAGTGTAATTGATTATAAACCATCAAGTCGTAGTGCAAATTCATTTTTTAAACTTGCGGAAGAATTAGAACGAACAATCCAGGGAGAAAATAATGTCTGACCAAAAAAAGAGAGAAACCCTGATCGAACGCCTTGAACGTGCCAAAAGGCGATATGATTCAGAAACCTCAAATGATTTAATTACAGATATTGTTTTGTCGCACGACACAGACGCACAAAATGATTTGATGATACAAGATTCATCAAATCAAAATGCTTCGCTTAAATCGGAAATTAAAACGGAATTAGATACGGTTTCTGATCAATTTTCTGATTCGGATAACAGATCGGACGAAATTAGAAAAAATGATCCAGTTGAAAGATATGATCCGATTTCGGAACTTGAAAGGATTGTAAACTCTGGAATTAAATTCAAAACCAAGAAAAAGAAAATAAATTTAGAGAGAAGGGAGGAGATTCATGGTCAACCAAAACACGGCATGGCAAAAATAAGACTTCTGGCATTCTTCTCCGTGAACAAGGATTTTCTTGGAACATATCAAGAGTTGGCCGATCATTTATCGATTCCTATAGCGTCTTTGAAGAGGACGGTTGCAGGGCTTGAAAAGATCGGATTTGTGACGATCAGATCAAAGCCAGGAAGATTTGGAGGCGTGTCAATCAAGGTTGTCAAAAAGACAAAAATAGACCTGTTTTCGCTAGGAGGGCCTGGGCTTCAGAAATATTATCTTGATTTCTTGATTGCCGCCAAACGACACCTGGAGGACGAAAACTATGGATGATCTTCAAATATGTGAAAGACATTCTTTAAGCTCAGAAGAACTTGAAGAAATTAAGTCTGAGAAAAATGGATTATATCAGGCAATCAAGGCTAATTCGCCAGCAGGTAAAGCGTGGCTGGCATCATGGAGAAGACAGAAAAAAATCGATGAGCATGTTGTTCTTATGAGCAATCAGGCTATAATTTTTAAACAGAAAATTGAAAATATAATAAAGGAGGGCGTAGATGAGAATGGCTCTGAGTGGGCAAGCTATCCAACAGACCTAACAAGGTGCAGTCCGTTTTTCCCAATGGGGAAACAGGAAATGGCGAAAAGAATATTTTTGGAAGACTATGTTATTGTTAGCGCCGGATGGGGGTCAATTAAATACACTGGCCCAAAATTATCAATTTATGATGAAGATGTATTGATGGCTGTTTTGGCGATAGTGCAATCGAGGGCAAAAGATAGTGGTATTTTGAATGAAAAGGGGAAGACCCATTATTATTATAATGGTTCTGTTTTGCCAATTCTTAGATTGCTTGGATATGAAAATCCAAATAAAGATGCGTATAAGATGGTTTTGCGCTCTTTAAATTTATTGTCAGTTGCCGGAGTTAAATTGAGTGTTTCTGTTGGAAAAAAAACAAACAGCAAAAAGGAAAAAGACCAGAAGATTATTCAAATGGCATCCATTCTTTCAACATTCGAATGGAATGAAAAAACAAAAGACCTACTTGTTGTAATTAATCCGTTTTTTTATGAAATGTATGTTTCTAAAACGGTAACATTTATTGATGTTGTAAAGAGGGTCAATCTATCTGGAACAATTTCCAAGGCACTGTATAGATTTGTTCAGTCACATAGAGAGAGTGGCGTGTTTCGTGGCCATTTTTTAACATTGGCCGATGTGCTCAATGTTAATTTGTCAAATCAAAACTACGAAATAAGAAGAGCTTTAAAGAAGGCTATTATTGAGCTTATAGATGACGGGATTCTTACGAACAAAAGCGGATTTGATTCACAGGATATAATTTACCTTGAGAGGGCCGAGAGAACCCTTCCAGGGCGTGATTAACCATATATGCGAAAATCGCAATTTTCAAACCTATGTGTTTGTTGTTCTTTTTTCGCTTTTTCGTGGTATCGCCCATGGTTTTTCGTGGTATCGCCCATGGGGGTCGCCCGCCAACCCTTGCTAACCGTGGGCTGGCGGGCCGCTCTTATAGGGTTTTAAAAGGGTTTAATAGGGTTTAAAAAAAAGAGGGGAAATTTCGCAATTTCCCAAAACCCAGGAAGAACTTGAATAAAGACAATAAAAACAAAGACATGGCTTAGAATATGAAGAAAATCAAAAACTGGGTTCGTGGTATCGCCCATGCTAATTTATCATAAACGCTTTAAATATTGATATTTCTAAAAATCGAATGTGACTTGTCGTTTGTCTTTTGAAGGAGGTTTTTAGTGGCTAAGATATTGATTTCAAAGAGAATGGAACAACAGGCAATGCTCAAATCAGCCCGACTGGTTCACAAGCATTGGGAGATGATGCGCTGCTCACTGGCAATTCTTGTCTCGTTCACCTGTAAGAGAGACATCGAGGAGGTGCTTTCGCTAAAATGGGCTGAGATCGATTCTAAGGCGGGTGTGATCGAAAAATGGGGGGAATTATCGACGGACGCCTTCGCGTTGATTCTAGTGGCGTTCTCGTGGAAAATAGACGGGTCTGAATACGTTTTCCCTGATCGATTCGGGGAGAAGATCGAGATTGAGCGGTTTGAGGAGATTTGCGAGAGGATCGATGAGGAAGCCGCAATGGCCAGCTTCCTCATCGCAAGGACAAATGTTACTCAGTAGTAATTGGCTCATTGAGATAATCTACAAGCATCTGTTTTAGTTCTGGTGCAATTCTCATTTGGTTTTTTATTATTTCAAAATTCATTTTGACGGATCTTAGCTTTGTTTTGTTTTTCAGTTTGTCAATCGCAAGTTTGTAATCCCCAATGAAATCATCAGTCCTCATGTTCAGCTGTTCTTCTGTTGTACCTTCAAGTTCGTATGAAAGTGTTATAGTTTTATCTTCTTCTATGAACACTTCTATTTCGCGTATATCTTCTGGGTTTTCTGTTTCATGGTAGTACATGGCAATTTGTTTGGCGTGTTCACAAATTGTAATGTATGATTCAATATATCCATTAAATACGTTCTTTATATTTTCCATTTTATTCTCCAGTAATTCCGCTTAAATGTTCAATTAAGTCGTAAACGTATTTATAACCAATTGATTTGAATCTAGCAAAACATCTATTTTCTACAATTAACTCATCCCATGTTCCAACTGAGTCCTTATATAACAATCTGCCCAATTTAAGATTGTGTTTGTCCGCATATTCAATAACATGTCTGACAACTGATTTGGCAGAGTTTGTTACGGTTCTGTATTCGCTGTTGGTTTTTGACAAATCCCATATAAGCGTATATGGTATTTCGTTTATTTCAACAAATTGCATATTAAATATAGTTGGTTTCACGCTGAATTTTTCATTGCAGGTGTGTTTTTCTGGAAGCGTTATTATTTTGAGCATAAATTACCGGCCTTAAATCCCGATTCATAGCCCATCACGAAATTAGAAACATCGTGAATGTTTTCAAACGCAGCAATTCGTGTTTTGTCTGGACTAATAATGGCAATTATATCACCGTGTGGGATTATATCAAGGTTGTATTTTTTCAAAACTTCAGTAATGGCAATAAGCAGTGTTAAATCTAGTCCGTCCATGTGTCCCCCTAATCATGCAATTAGCTCAAGAAACTCTTGTTCGTTGATAACCTTAACACCAAGATTCACAGCTTTTGTTATTTTTGCATTGCCAATATTTTCTCCAACAACAAGATAATCTGTAGTTTTTCCTACAATAGATTGGCTTACACCACCATGTTTTTCAACTAACGCCTGAAATTCTCTTCGTGGCCTTGATAGCATTCCAGTGAAGACGACCTTCTTTTCAAACAATTTACCCACAACTGTAGTATGATTTTCTTTTTTTGTTGGTTTGATTCTAACGAAAAAGCCATCATTTAATGTTTGATATGTAGCTTTGTAATCTGGAAGATTGTTGAGAATTTTTGTTGCTGTTTTGTGGGAGAATCCATGAATAGCAACTATTTGTTCATAAGTTATATCGAATATATCTTTGATCTTATGAAACTGTAAAAGACGTTTGCTATCTCCATGTCCCAATCCCTCAATGCCAAATGAGGCCAACAAAACAAAATCTTGAATTGGTTCTCTGGTTATCTTGATCAATTCGCGCTTTAGATTTTCAGCCTGTTTTTCTGTAAACCCGACCTGTATAAAATCCTCTTTGTCCATAAAAAGAATTTTTATGATGGTGTCTTGACCTGCACTAATTAATTTTTCAATTGTTTTTGGTCCAAATAAATCTATCCCAATAACCTTGAAGAAATGATTTAGTTTGGCATGTATTTTTGCCGGACATTGTTGATTATCGCAAATCACAAACAATCCGTCATCTCTGGTGGCTTCTCCGCATTCTGGACAAACAGTTGGGCCATTGATTCCATTGTCACTTTCGCTAACAACATATTCAATCTTTGGAATAACCTCTCCAGATCGAATCAGTGCAATTCTTGAGTTAATTCCACAACGCATTTCTTTTAAAAGTCCTGCGTTGTGTGCGGTGACACGACTAACGGTTGCCCCAGACACATTAACTGGGAAAACTCTTAAAACGGGCGTGATCTTCCCTGTTCTGCCAACCTGCCAGATAATCTCTTCAACTGTCGTTTCGGCTATTTCACCCTTGGTTTTAAAAGCAATCTGCCATCGATTATGATGACTTGTGCTCCCAAGCTCTTTGTGAAGCATTGCATTCCAGGCTGGATCTTTGTGAATTGCTTCGATAACTACGCCGTCTGTTGGATATACACAATGTTCTCTGATTTGTGAGGCTATGGATGTAAACTGTTTAAGGAGTGTTTTTGCATCAACGCGGACATATTCTTTGAGTTCAGAATATGGAACAAAGACAATGGCGTTTTCATTGAGTGCGTCTTGTGTAACGGGATTAACAACATCAGACATAACCGCACCAACAACAACATTCCTTGGGTGTGAGAACTGATCGTAAAGATTTTCATCAAAGTATTTTTGATTCATTACGATCTCACCAGTGCCCTTCCCTCTTCCTCCAAAAGCAACAACTCCTTTTTCAAATGCGTCGGTTATATCGAATCCAAAATCACCATTACCCCTTGTTGAAAGAGTTTCGCCGTCATCTCTTCCCGCTAATCCATCCAATTTTGGTGTTATCTTGAAATATACTTCACTCATTTCCTGATCGAATGTTTTACGAATTACATTCTCAATACGACCAACAAAAGAGCGGATTTCTTCTACAGAATAAGCTTTCTCCATTGAGAGCATTGGTTCTGGATGTTCTATCTTCCTTCTTTTTATGTCTGATTCTTCTTCTACTTTATGCAAATATGGATTACTTGGATCACTTGCACGCAACTCCTCAACCAATAAGTCATAATATTCGTCAGAGACAATTGGATTGCCAGACCTGTATGCGTTATTGTATTTTGTAAGCATACTTACAAGCTCATTTGTTTTCAACATTGTTCTTCTCCTGTTTGGCGTGATTTCATAAATCAAAAATCTGCTAATACACATTATCCATGTTTTTATATAGGATAAGATTTTGTATATTAGCAGATTATAATAATCAATATAAAATTTAATTTTCTTCTAAATAATCGTTATTGGCAATTATATAACCTTCTTTTATTAATGCTTTTTCTAATGCATTTTCTGCTGATCTGATAAAATATCTAAAGAATTTTTCACCTTTTATTTTAATTTTTGATGATTTTCTATACTCATTTTTGCTTAATGGCGAAATTCTATTTCTAAACTTTTTAAAACTACCTTTGACAATTGTTCCATCTGGAAGCGTTGTGTCTAAAAACCCAAACATTGCATGATAAAACAAAACAGTTTTTTCAAATTTAGTAATTGTTGTGCTTATGATTTTTTCAATATCACACATTGTATCAACATCATCATAGAAATCATTGCCAATAGAAATATCAATTCCTGCATCATCATTAATAGCCACAGCCCCAAGCGATGAATGATGCTCATCAGTAAAAGAAACATACCAGGAAATTACAGATTTTACATCTTCAAAAATCATAAAAACTCCTTATAGAATATGAAATCCTTTTTCGTTTTTAATAAGATTATATCTTTTCATAGAATGCTCTAATAATTTTTTATGCTGCGTGTCAATAAAGTCAATTATTATGCAATAGTTTCCATCATCTTTGACACGAAGCCCACGGCCAGTTCTTTGGAATAATGCTGGAGCTGATTTTGTTCCGGCAGCTAAAATGATTGCATTGATTCCATTAATAGAAATTCCTTCATCAAAAATGTTTGTTGCAATAAGGCATTCAAGTTTTCCTTTATCAAGGTCGTTTAACATCTTCTCTCTAACGTCTGTGTGAGTAGAGCCGCTTAAAAAGGCACATTGAACCCCAGAGTCGGAAATCATTTTTTCTAATGTTTTGCCGTGTGCAACTTTTGTTGTGATAATCATTATGGTTTTTCCCATGTCTCTAAGTTGTTTAGTCTGGTTTACTATTATTTTGTTTCGAGTCTCGTTTTCGCTAATACCAGCATCATAAATGTCATGCCAATTTGATAACTTTTTAATGTCTTTGGGAGTGTCTATTGTGAAAAATTTAAAAAACGGTTTAGCTATAATTCCTCTTTCAATTAATTCACCATTTGTAATCTCTGTGCAAATTTCTCCAGTTATTCCTAGCAAGTACATATTGTCTTCAGCGTTTCCTTTCATGAATGGAGTCGCAGTCAATGCAAGACGATAATACGCATTTTCACAATAAGAGGCCGTTTCCCAAAATTGTTTTGCTCCAGACCTATGGGCTTCATCAATAATCAACATCTGGTATTGTTTTAACAGTGGCAATATTTTTTCTGGATTCGATTTTATCATGGAATGAATTGTTTGAACCGTTCCTATTGTAATAAAATTTGGTTCAAAAACGCTATCTCCAATTACTCCAATCTTGTTTTTCATTTCTGGCAGTCTTTGTTCAAAGCGCCTTTTTGTCTGATGAAGGAGATTTACTCTATGCGTTAAAAATAAAGTTGGAATGTTGAGACATTTTGTTATTGCGATACAAGTCTCAGTTTTTCCACCGCCTGTAGCCAGTTTTGCAATTCCTCTTTTGGCTTTTATAAAATCGTTTAATGTTCTTTCTTGATAGTCATAGAGGGTTATCCCATGTAATGAATAGTCTCCAATGGACCCAACTGGATCTTTTCTTGTGTCGTATATTTCAAATTTGGCATCAAATGTTTTCAAAGCGCGAATTATAGATGGTAAAAATCCAGTTAAAAATCTCATATTGTGTGTGTCAAGAAAAGAACCGCGTTTTGTCCATTTAATGTTTAAACGTCTTGCAGCAAATTTTACTCCTTTGGGTTCGTATGAAAGCATCTCATACATCGCCTTTAGAATCTTGTTGTCTGATGTTTTGAATGTGGTGTAGACGTTCCCTATATAAAATTGAATCATAAATTTAACCTCCAGATATAGTCTTTAATATATACGGTTTTGTTTTCTTATTTTTTGAAAATATTTAAAACTAATTAAATATAATATAATCTAAGAAGACATGGGAAATTAATCAAGTACAAATATTTTAAAATTTTGTCAAAAAAATATCTGGATTAAGGACGCACAACCGTATATAAAATTATCGATATTCGCGCGATGGGGGAAACATGACAAAAAAAGAAAAAATGGCATTAGAGGTCAATAGGTTGGAGATTTCCTTGTATCAAACCAAATGGTTTGACTATAGGACGTTGAGGCCACATGCCTGCAATATCGCCTTTATATTGGCGATGGTCACAGAGGGGACAATACATCATGACCTGATGGGCAATACAAAATATAAAAGTTTTGTAAATAAACTCGATCTAAACAGATATAACGAATGGAGATGGAGGGGACATATAAATAATTTGAGAATATTTGCCGACACACACGGCATCCCTTACAATATATATTGGCAATTTTCATATAGAGTTTTTAGATCAAGTTCTGGCTTTAAAGTTGAATCTCTTGCCTCATATTCAACAAAATACATAAAAGAAGAAGTGTTAAAGTGCTGGAATGATTTTGGATCAAGTATTTTGATTAAATCTGATGCCGAAATGTTTAATGTTGATTTATACAAAAAAACACATATACAAGATCAATATTTCGATTTCCTGTTTGATAGAATTGTGAAAAAATATGGCCAAAACGAACTCGGATTTCAAAACACAATAAAAAGAATGGTTGAAGATAAAGAAATCCCAGTTGAGTATTTAATGAATAAGATTAAGAATGGAGGGCTTTGTGGCAGAAATAATGGATGAAGTAATGCGACATAAAATAATTGCCTGTCTATATAGGGATAGGGAGTTTTGTATGTCTGCCGCAGAATATATAAAGCCAGATCATTTTATTGATTCTCCAGTTGAACATAATTTTTCTAAGATTGGTCTTGATTTTTGGAATAAGTTTAGAACAACATGTACCGATTTTGTGTTCACTGAATCTATAAAATATTTGATAGAAAAGAAGATTGTTAAAAAAGAAGATGTACCAATTTATGTTGAATTTTACGCAAAAATAAAAAAGCTAGATATATCTGACTCTGTTTATGTTTCTGAGGCTGTTGTTTCTTTCGTAAAGAAGCAGGAATATAGAAAGATTATTGAAGATGCGGTTACAAGGTTTCTTCCAAAAGGCGATTTTGATTCAATTGAAAAAGAAATGAAGCGCATTGCGACAATAACAGCGCAACAAGATAGAAAACCTTATTCATATTTTGGAGAAGAAGAGATTAAAAATAGAACCGAAAGAAGGCAACGATCTCTTTTGGGAATTGAGACTGGAATATCAACCGGAATTAAAAAGATAGATGAAATTTTACCGAATAATGGATTTTTTAGGAAAGAACTTTATAATTTTATGGCTGGCCCTAAGACCGGAAAATGTGTTCGCCGCGACACAATGATTTTTACTGAAGATGGTTTGTGCGAAATTGGAAATTATGTTCCAAAAGATATGGCTCCAGATTCGTATGCTGACAAACAGATCAATATTCTTGCTATGGATGGGATGGAAAAATCAAGTCACATTTATAATAATGGATTTGGTAAAACCAAGAAGATCACGCTTGAAAATGGTATTGAGATTGAATGCACTCCGAATCATCCGTTGATGGCGAGAACTATTGATGGCGAGAATTGGGTTGCGTCTAATGATTTGTCTGTTGGTGATTGGCTTGTATGTAAATATGGATCGAGCATTTATGGCAAAAATACAGATTTGTCTTACGCAGTAAATGAATCTGTAAAAAGACTTAATGGATCTAAAAGAAAAGACGCCATAAATATGCCAAATCTTCCATATTTTATGGATGAAAGTTTGGCTAAGTTTATTGCAATGATTGTTGCCGAGGGACATATTGGAGTAAAAGCGTTTTCTTTTACACAAAAAGAAGATTCAACTTTTAATGAGTTTGTATCGTTATTGACAGATTTGTTTGGTGTTGATGGATATGTAAATCCGAACACAAAAAAAACAAAATCTATAGTCGTTTCGAATGTCGTACTGATACAATATTTAAAATCTTTGGGGATAACCGGGAGATTATCTAAAAACATGGTTATTCCCAGGTCAATTTTAATGTCTCCGAAGCCCATTTTGACCGCATTTTTAAGGGTTCTTTTAAGTCTTGAGGGAAGTGTATATAGAAGAAGTGATAGAAATGTATGCTTTGAGATAACCTTAGCCTCAGAGACATTGATAAGACAACTACAAATGTGCCTTATTAATGTTGGGGTAACTTCATCAATTGACAAAAAAGTATCGTTTGCAACAAACGGGAAGAGAATTAAGAGAAATTATTGGAGGCTTTGTATTCGTGGAAGCAAAAATTTGAAACTTTTTAAAGACGAAATTGGTCTTTATGACAAAAGGAAGAATGATTTTATTAATGATTTTTCTTTTGAACCAACCGAAAGAAAAAGTATCCCTTTTGCTGAAAAGTCTATTCGTGATATTATTGATTCGCTTCTAAAGGCCGACTTAAACATTGCAAGCTTATTTTCTCAGCCTGAAAGAAAGTCGTTATACAGGTTTGCTAATGGACAAAGGGTTTTAACCATGTCTTTTTTGAATAAGATATGTGATAGATTGTCAGGAGTTATATCTTGTGCTGGCCTAAATGATTTGAAAAATATTAAAGATGGCGGACTGGTTTATGTTAAAATCAAATCAATTGAGGATTCAGAATGTGAAACGGTAGACGTGTCAATGCCGGAGACACATAGTTTTATTGGCAATGGTATTATTAATCACAACACTTTTGCGTTGCTTTTTTTTGCAAATGTTGCCGCATTAAACGGATATAATGTAGCATATTTTTCTGGAGAAACATCTATTGAGGTTATGACTGATCGAGTTGACGCAATGAATGCCGAAATAGAAACAAGGGGAATTGCAATAAAAAGCAAAGATGTCCAGGCGTCAATTTTGGCTTGTCGTCCGCCGAAAGGAGATATTTTCTTTTTTGAATATCCAACAAAAGTTTTAAAATGTTCAGAAGTAGAAAGACAGGTTAGAAAAATAGAACAGTCGTATGGGCAAAAAATAGATATGATTATTTCAGACTATACCGGAACAATGCGCCCAGAACAATATTATGGTGATAAGCTTTCAGAAGAGGCTTCTATTTACGAGGGATTGAGAGCTTTGGCTACGATATTTGAATGTCCTGTTCTTACTGCATCACAGATCAATAGAATGGGTGCTGGAAAGGCCATTGTTACAGGAGCGGACAAAGCTGGAACGTATGAGGCTATCATGGTTGCTGATTATAATATTTCGTTTTCTGCATCAGCTGAAGATTTGAAAAGGGCGCAGCTTGTTATTCATTTTTCTGAATGTAGAAATATTGAAAAGAAAACTATTAGAATTGCAACGTCTTATGGGACTGGTAGATTTTATAGAAAATTTCTTGATGAGGTTGAATAGGAGAATCAATGGGACAATATGCCGAATCGTTTAATGGATTTGAGGGAAGACAGCACGGAACAATAGGCCATTTAATGTCACTTTTAAAAGAAAGAGATAATGATATTGAAAAATTAAAGGACCATTGCAATAAGTGTTGTGAATTAATAGAAGGTCTTCGTGATGAATATTTGTTTTTAAAAAATTACGCAGATAGGGCCACTGAATTAATTCTGCTGATGTGTGAGACAAATATAACCGATAAAGAAAAAATTGTGATTTATCAGGCAATTGATACATACATTAAACGTACTGGAGAAAACAATGGCTGATCTTCTTCTTATAGACGGAAACAATCTGGCAATTAGGCTGTTTCTTTCACAAGCTGTTCAGAATGGATCAAAGGAGATTGTCGGGAACTATGATCTTTGGCGTTATCTAATGTTTACCAATATGATTGGCTATGCTAACAGTGATACGTCCAGAATTGTTGTTGCGATTGATGGTCCTGGGGGATCTTGGAGAAAAATAGCATTCAAACCATATAAGGCGAATCGCAAAGCTAAACGTGATGCATCTGAGTTTGATTGGAGTATTTTCTTTAAAGAATATTCTAACTTTATGTTGAGCATAGATAAGCATACGCCAATCAAGGTTATCAATATTGAGCGTGTTGAGGGTGATGATGTTATTGGCACAATAGCATCTAAAAAATATTCGTTTGATCGAAACATTAAAATTGTAACGGCAGATTCGGATTATAAACAACTGATTAGACCACATGTTGCCGTGTACGATCCCATGAAGGGAGAATATATGGAATGCAAAGACACAGAGCAATGGCTTAGAGAACAATCTTTGATGGGCCAACAAAAGGATAATATTTACAATGTTTTAACCCCGGATGATTGGGGCGAAACTCCAGAAACAAAAGAAAAAAGAAAACCAGGATTCGGACCCGTGGCGTGTAAGAAGGTTTTCGATTTTGGTTTTGATGAATGGCTTGATAAGAACAATGCAAGAAAACTATATATGCGTAATAGGTTTCTTATTGATCTGGCAATGATTCCAGAACAAATTCAACAGGCCATCATAAAAGAATATAATCTCAAAAAGGACTATGATATTGATCGTGTAAATGAATTGTTTGAGATATATGGATGGACCTCGTTGACAGAGGAGTTTGGCCCAGAAGACAATGCAAAGGCCCACAATGTATTAAAAAGGATTTGTTAATGGTCATTAAAGATTTCTTTATAGAATATCTTGAATCAAATGTTGGCTCCCGTTACGTATCTGGCGGGAGCCAACTTCAGCTTGATGAGTGTCCATTTTGCGGACACACCGGACATGATTCAAGAATTTATGTTGGCGTAACAACCGGACTTGGCTTTTGTCATCATTGCGAGACTGGATTCTCAGGTGTAAAATATGTAATGGAGAAAGATGGGGTTAAATATAGAGAGGCAATAAAAATATTAACTGGAGAAGATGGTAGGTTTCTGAAGCTCGAAAACGGACAAGAAGATGAAGACAAACTAAAAGAAATCCCATTGCCAGAAGTGTTACCCATTAATGTCTGTGACGATGCCCAAGATTATCTTCAATCAAGAAACATAACAGATGAAATGATAGAACACTTCCAGTTGCAGTATATTATTAAAAATATGAACGTCGTTTTTCCAAATAAAGAGGAAAAACAATATAAAACTAAATATAGAATATTTATTCCAATATTTGACATTAACGGGGCTATAGTCTCATGGCAAGCTAGAGACACAACCGGAAGGGCAAAAAATAAATATCTATTCCCGCCAGAATTTAAAAGTGCTGAATATCTTTATAATGTGAATGCTATCCAGCAAAATCCAAAATATTTGATTTTATCAGAGGGTGTATTTGATGTGTTTGGTTGGTGGAGGTGCGGTTTTAAGAATTGTGTTGCCACATTTGGGAAAAAGATTTCTGACAGACAGGTTGAAATAATAAGAGCCATAAATCCAGGTTGTGTTTTTATGGCTTGGGATGCAGATGCATTAAAAGCTAAATATAGATTTTGCGAAGATTACGGGTATTTATTCAACATAAAGTTAATTGATCTTCCTAATAGTAAAGATGCAGATGAATGTTGTATTGAAGAATTAATTGACGCAGTTGATGGTTCATATAAATATGATTGGTCAAAAAAAATCCTCCGTCTTTTATAGGGCGGAGGATTTTTAATTAGTTCTCAATGGATTTAATTTTAGCTTTAATTCTGTTCTGTTTGACATTCTCTCGATCCCTTAGAATGATTTCCCATTCAGATTTAGTTAGTCCAAAACGAACAGAATTTTTCTCCCACCATTCATCGAAAGCCCTATTAGTTTCTTTTTTGTCAGAAATGGAAGACGATTCATTGTATGATTCAACAATACCCCAAATTTTGGGATAGCTACTTTTTAGAATAAGGGCTGAGAAAACATGCGTTGGAATCATGTAAGCCCTAGAAAAATCAACGATTTTGTCAGCGGGAATCTTGGCCATGCTTCTTTCAATCATGCTCACGAAGTTTACATTCTTGTAGCCCAACATGGAAGTAAGTTCCTGTTGCGAGAAGTTAAGCTCTTCTCTCCAACGCTTCAAAAATTCACCGGCGAGAGATCCGTTGAAATTGTGCATAGTCATCATAATGCCCCATAATTAGTTAATATTGTTTATGATATTAGTTGTACTTATGCAGTAAATTTAATTTAATTTGTCTGTTGGATGAAGAATATCATCGAAAAAAAAATTTTGTCAATATTTTTTTGCAGAATTTTTCATATTGTGAGTTTAATTGCATATCGAAATCTTAATGGTCTTTGCAGAAAACATTTGATATTTTTTTGGAACCGATTATTGTCAGATTAATTCGATTTTTAACAAATAAAACAGACAGATAGGAGTTACAATGTTTGGAGAAAACATTCTTCAAAAAACCTCAAGGGCGATGTCCTCAAATTTTGACGTAACCCTAATTTCAGCAGGAGATCAGGCTTTCACGGATGGACGAATTATTTGTGTCCCGGCTCTTCCAGAAAATCTGAATAAATCAGACTGGGAGGTTGTGTGCGGATATACGGAACATGAGGTTGCCCATATCAGACATACGCAATTTGATATTTTCAAGGGCATAATTGATCCATTGGTTAAAAACCTGACGAACCTCATTGAGGATATTCGTATTGAGAAAAAACATGGCAGCGAATATTATGGGGCGAAAATCCTTCTCGGAAAGACAATATCTAGCATCTGGAACAAGCATTTTGCAGAAAATGAAGACTGTGTAAATATTGGCACAATGTTGATGTTTGAGGGGAGAAGGCAGTGTGCCAATATTGAAATGGATTCTCTGATTCCTCGTTTTGACAAGGAGTGTAAAGAGGCGTTTGGTGATGATATTTTTGATAAAATAAATCGCCTTGAAAACACGAAAGACTCTTATACACTAGCATTGTTTTTGTTGGATAAACTTAAAGAACAGGCCGAGAAAGAAGAAAAACAAAAGGAAGATGAAAAGGGCGGAGATCAGGGTGATGACGGAAATGAAGAAAACAAGGACTCCAAAGATTCACTGAAAGATGATAAAGATAAAAAGAACGATGGTTTAGATTCTGGTGAAAATGAAGGTGTGGATGATGGAGAAAAATCAGATGATGATCCTGAGTCTGAGGGTAGTGGAAAATCTGACGACGATTCTGATGGACAGAACGATGAAGGGGATGAAGATACCGACAAGGATGATGTTGGCGGAAGCGGTGATTGTTACGAGAATCCAGATGATGAAGATGCTGGAGATGATGGAGATGATGGCGAGTGGCATGATGGAATAGGCGAAACTCCAACCTCAAATGTTGGAAAAAGTGAAGCAGACGTTTCCCCAGACGATGGCGATGGGCCTGATGAATCAAAGATCAAAAAAGTTGAAGCCGCTATGGCATCTGGAAAACCTGGATCTGATGATGACGAACCATCGTCAAAGATAATTGCAAAAAATATCTTGCAAGATTTAAATGGAACAAAGGATTTCGCAGAGATGGTTGCTGGAGAATTGCATGAAATGAACAGGGAGGCTGTCTCTAGTGGTCAATATCTAGTATTTGATAAATCTTATGACAAGATAATTCCAATGAGCCCAGGAGACACAGAATATAAGGTTGACCGAAATTTAACAACATTTCATTCAATGCGTCGTGAAATTGAGAAAATTGGCTCTTTTAAATCTAAAGTTTCGTCTATGTTTTTGGCAAGAGTTTTGTCTAAATGGCAGGGCGACAAAGAGGGTGGGAAAATTAATCCTCGCGCGTTAAATAAACTTAAATGCGGATATAAGAATATTTTCAGAGAAAAGACAAAAAATGACGAGCTTGACACTGCAATATCATTTCTTGTTGATTTTTCTGGTTCTATGTCTGGATCTTCTATTCGTGAAGCACTTAGAACTGTTATTCTGTTTCTTGAATCGCTTGGTGAATCTAAAATTAAATCAGAAGTTCTCGGCTATACGACAGACGATTGGCCTGATGACCTTCGTGATAGATATAACAGACTTGATGGATCGATCACAAGATTGTATGGAAGAACAGACCCGTTATTAACTTATGTAATAAAAGATTTTAATGAGCCGTATAACAGAAAGGTAAAAGCTCGAATTGGAGCATACGGCGTAGCAAGATTGGCCGAAAATTGCGATGGAGATTCTGTCATGATTGCATATAATAGACTTATGATGCGTAAAGAAAAACGCAAAATATTGTTTGTTTTGTCTGATGGCGCAGTTGCAAACATGGGAAATACAACTCTTGGGAAGAAATATTTGAAGCATGTTTGTAAATCAATAGAGCAATCTGGGAATGTTGAATTGGTTGGCATTGGATTGTATGATAACTCTGTTAAGAATTACTACAAGAATAATATTATTGTTTCTGGAAGGAGCAGTCTTGTTGAAACGATGAGCATTGAATTGAAGAAAATCTTCAAAGTGTAATTTTTAATTGTGGACATTATACAAAATACTTCATATATCTTTGAAATCAATTAATCAACATATCTACGGAGAAATCATGTCTGGAAAAATCAAATGTCTTGAATGTGGGTTTGAAGCTCATTTTCTTGAACCCCATCTTGAAAAGAGCTGCATTGGTGTTCGGGCGTATGTTGAAAAATACGAAAATGCCGAGCTTATGTCTTCAATCGGAAAAATGAAATTGGACGAATTGAGAGCCGAATCCATTGATAACGCAAGAAAGATTTTTCCTATTAGAGGAGTGTTTGGGGTTGATATTGGGAAAATAAAGGAGGCTAGAGGATATATTCGCCCTTTTGATCAAACGCCAAAAATCGATCCTGATTATGTCTTTAGAAAAGACCTTTTAATATACGTTCTTTATGCGCTTGAAAATAAAAACGAGCGAGTATTGTTGACGGGTCCAACTGGAGCTGGAAAAACTTCCGTAATTGAACAAACTGCCGCAAGGCTTAATCTTCCGGTTACGCGAATCAACGCGGACGGAGATATGACCAGAGGCGATCTTGTTGGCGAGTGGAAGATTAAAGGCGATTCCATGTATTTTATGTACGGACTTCTTCCAAGCGCAATGAAGAAGGGGCATGTGTTTATTGTTGATGAATGGGACGCCGCCCCTCCACACGTAAACATGGTCTTACAGGCCGTTCTTGAGGGAAAGCCGTTGATGATTACAGAGACATCAGAGGCGATCTACCCGCATGATAATTTTAGGATATTTGCGACGGCGAACACGGTTGGGCAGGGAGACTCAACTGGATTGTATCATGGAACAAATCACCAGAATTACGCAACGATTGATAGGTTCTCGTTGGTTGAATATGTTGATTATCCAGAAAAGTCCATTGAGTTAAAAATTCTTTCGAAGAAGCTTGGTATCGCTGACAAAGAAGCAATTGGGAAAATGATCTCTGTGGCTAGTAAGATAAGATCTTCTTTTGCGAAAGAAGAAATTCGAGTAACAATGTCAACACGAACACTTGTCAATATTGGAATAAAAATGCTTGATTTTGGAGACATCGCAATGGCTTACAAGATTGCATATTTGAACAAACTGAATCAAGAAGATAAGGCTGTTGTTGGCGAAATCATTCAGAGGATTTGGGGTGTTAGCTGTTGATATAGAGTTGATTAATAAATTGGCCAAGGTTTACTCAATTAAATTCAATCTGCGACGATTCGGTTATGAGTTTGAAGATTTGCAATCGGTCGTCGCAGAAGTTTTTTATGAATGTAAAAAAAAATATAACCCAAACTTAAACGCATCGTTTGAAACCTATGTTTCAAGGTGTGTAAATAACAAACTGATAGACATTTGCAATTACGAATCATTAAAGCCATTGAACGGTGCAAACATATATTCTGAATCTGAAGATAAAAAAGCAAAAAGCACTGTTGATGAATGGATGCAAATACGCGATGCACTTTTGATGTTTGATGGGATTGAAAGGTTGATAATTAAGGAATTGATAGATCCATCTGATAAAATAATAAAAACCCTAAAATCAATTATTGCAAAAAATGCAATTCGTGCGAAAATGCAAAAAACAAACAGGGGGAAAAAGAATAGAAGAAGGTTTAATTCTGAATTTATTCTGGCCATTAGATTGGTTTATAATATAGATGTTCGACACATGGGAAGACTTGTTACTGGAATTAAGCGAAGATTAACAAATAATGTCTTGGAGACTGTATGAAGATTAACGAGAGTATTTTAAGTCTACAGGAAAGATTGGAAGCTGAGCTTTCTAATTCTGATTCTGAAAAACTTGGATGTTTTGGAAGTTTAGTTTTTGATGAAAATGATCCTGTCTGTTTAAATTGTAAAGATTATGATGAATGCATTAAGGCGTCAAAAAAGAATAAGAGGTCCAATCTCGAAATTATTGAAGATGAGTTGTCAAAAATTGAACAACAATACGGACTTAATAAAGTTGATGATGATGATTCAGTAATTTCCGATTACTCTTGGGATAATATTATTGTCAAGCTGGCATCTGATCTTCCGAAAAATTTTAAAGATTCACTTGACCTATATATGCAATATATTAACGACGATGAGTCTATTCAAGGAACAAAGAAACACCAGATTCTTATTAAAAATGCAGAGTTGTATTTGTCTAGAATTTTGGATGGGTTTCAAGATCAGGGATATATCTCTTGGGATGTTGATAATGGCAATGTAATTCTTTGGAAAATCGGCAAATAGGAGTTTTTAAAATGGCTACTCTTATGTCAAAAAAAGAACATATTTGTAAATTTAAATCTAAATGCTGTGTTTGTGGATCAACAATACTGAAGGGTGATAGATGTTTTCTTGAAAGGACAGAAAGCGGCTGGAACTCATATTGCATTTCATGTGGCGACAAAGACTCGCCAGTTGATTGTTCGCTTGATAAAGATTCATTAGTGGCCGCTATTGCAGCGGCCAGAGAACAAGAGGAAAAAAGGGCCGAATTAGAAAAACCAAAAACATTTGAAGAGATTATTAAAATTAACGCAAAATGGGGTTCTGAATGAGAAACTTTGTCCATTTTCACACGCATAGTCATTATTCGGTGCTTGATGGACTAGGAAGACCTACAGAAATGGTTAAAAGAGCCGTAGAAATTGGATCTCCGGCTCTTGCCATTTCCGACCATGGTTCGATTAGTTCAATGCCAGAGTTGTTCCGCGTATGTAAGGAAGAAAAAATAAAACCAATAATCGGAGTCGAGTTTTATGTAGTTGACGATATTGAGCCTAATAAAGATGAAAAGCGATTTCATCTTACAGTATGGGCTAAAAATTGGAACGGCGTAAAATCAATTATGTCAAAGCTGACAATCGCCAATGAACAATTTTACAGAAGGCCAAGAATATCATTTGCACAGTCTTTGACGTTTGAGGATTGTTGTATTGGAACGGCTTGTTCTTTTGGTATTTTGGCGCATCCGAATATTGTTAAATTATTGCCCATGTTTGTTAGAAAATATGGTGATGATTTTTATCTGGAGATGATGCCCTTTAATCTAAAAGAGCAGCATTTCGTTAATAACATGGTGTTGTCTTTGTTGAAGTCATATCCGTTTAATGTGATTGCAACAAACGACTCACATTATATCAGAAAAGAAGACGCAAAGGTGCATGACGCGCTTTTGGCCATTCAGACAAATTCGTCTTTGAATAATCCAAACAGGTTTAAGTTTGATGGCGATTGTTTTTACATGAAATCAGGTGATGAAATGTATGAGGCTTTTCTTAAAAACAACCCATACATTCCAGTTGAAATTGTAGAAAAGGCTATTTCTGAAACAGTTTCTCTTTCTGAAAAATGCAACATTGATCTTCCAGAGTTCCCGATAAATCTGCCATCTCCTTATGATGAGGATGATGAGGTTGTATTTTCTAATAAAATTAAGATTGGATGGGGAAATAAGCAAAAATATATTGAAAAGTTTAAAACCCATTCTACTGAAGAATATCTAAATAGGGTAATGTTTGAAATTGATGTAATCAAAAAGAAAGGGTTTATTCGATATTTTCTTGTTGTTGAGGACATGATTACATGGGCTAGAAATAATGGAATTATGGTTGGCCCTGCACGTGGTTCGGCTGCTGGATCTCTTGTGTGTTGGTTGATGGGGATTACGCAAGTTGATCCTTTGCGATGGGACCTGTATTTTGAACGATTCCTTGACGTTGAAAGAGAGGATTACCCTGATATTGACATTGATTTCCAAGACGACCAAAGACAGAGGGTTTTTGATTACGTCAGACTTAAATACGGATATGATAAAACGGCTCAGATTACGACGTTTGGATTTTTAAAGCCGAAATCTGCATTTAGAGATGTTTGCCGTGTTTATGATAAAGATATGGCAACGGTAAATCACCTCTCGAAAAAAATTGAAGACGTTTCAGCTTTCGAAGAAGACCCAGAGGTGTCAGCGTTTCGCATTAAAAATCCAGAGATTGTATCAACCACCAAATCTCTTTGCGGGACAATTAGAAGTCAGGGGTGTCACGCCGCCGGAATCGTTGTTTCATCTAGGCCATTAACTGATGTTTGTGTTGTGGAAAAAAGAAGTGGATCTGATGTTTGCAATTGGGATAAGCGAGAATGCGAGAATTTTGGGTTAATTAAGATTGACGCATTGGGATTATCAACATTGTCCGTACTGTCCAGAGCGAGCGATCTGATCGAAAATAGGACGGGTGTACGCGTCGATTTCAATGAGATTGATCTTGAAGATGAACGTGTCTTAAAACTGTTTCAAGACGGGAAAACAACTGGAGTGTTCCAATTCGAGGGAAAACAGATGCGACAGCTTTTAATGTCCGTTAATCCCAAAAACTTTAGGGGGGTTACAGATTGTACGGCACTATATAGACCTGGATCATTAGAATCTGGACAGACTGAGAAATATGTTTCTATCGCCCGTGGGGAAGAGTACGAAAAATATGCATTTCCAGAATTAGAACCAATTCTTAAAGATACTCATGGGGTTATGGTTTTTCAAGAACAGATTATGCAAATCTTTAATAAGATTGGCGGATTTACATGGGCAGAAGCCAATAAGATGCGTAAAATTATTGGCAAAAAACTTGGCCCTGGTGAATTTGAAAAACATAGAGATCATTTTGTAAGCGG
>RZYK01000473.1 GCA_009930355.1 Campylobacterota bacterium
CAGCAAAAAAAGTTAATTTTGCGCCCAATATGTTTTTGATTTAGCATCGCTTTTCCAGATGGGTAAAAAAATACCAAAAAGAACTAAATTACTGATATCTGCCTTGTTGAGTATTGTAATTCTGGTTTTTATATACCGGAATATTGATATTCCGGTGATGACAAAAACCATTCGAACCGTTAATTCGTATTGGTTTCTTCTCTTCCTGGCTCTTTTTATTCCACAGCTTCTGGTTGCTACTTTGCGCTGGAATTGGATGTCGGCCATTATTGGCAAGGTAAAATTTCCTTTTTATTCCTCCTGGCAACAGGTTGTAGGGAGTTACAGTGCCAATCTGATTATTCCCGGAAAAATGGGCGAGGTCGTGCGGGTACCGTGGATGAAAAAATTTAACATGCACTGCCCGGTGCTTTTGCTTGTATTTATTGAGAAGCTGTTGGATATTTTTTCCATTGTAATTATTATGACTGCCTCGCTGATTTGGATTGGGGCTACAGCCGGGCTGAATGTCGCGGCACATCGTGTGGGCGTTATTCTTGGTCTTACGACGATCGTGGGGTTTATCGTGTTGTTTCTTTTCCGGAAAGCAGTATTTCAGTTGTTTGAACGTTGTTGCCCAAATTGGGTAGAAAAGCAGCCCGAAACCGGGATTTATTTTCGGATCAGGAATTCATTGGAGTACCTTGCCGGGAGGTTACCGCTTTTTCTTCTTATTTCCCTAACATTATGGGCCATACAGATTCTTGAGTTTTATGTAATTTTTAGAATGTTTTCGGTGGATCCCGGAATTTTTGAAGTGGGTTTTGGATGTTCGCTGGCGTTATTGGCCGGCGCGTTGCCCATTTCAATTGCAGGAATCGGCCCACGTGATGCGGTTATTGTCAGCTATTTTACCCTTGTGGCCCCCGCTGAAACTCTTGTCGCAATCAGTATAATTACTATTTTGCGTATTATTATCCCGGCATTGGCGGGGTTACCGTTTTTTTTTATGCAAAGCAAAAAATAGGCTATGGATACCTGTTCTTCTACCC
>RZYK01000474.1 GCA_009930355.1 Campylobacterota bacterium
GTAACAATGAGCCTACCTTTTCAGGCATTATACGACACAACAAGTGGAATTAAAACCCTACAGATTACACGATCATAACGAGAGGATTAATATTTATGGCAGGACTAGACAGATTTGAAGAAATACAGAATACTTCGGACGCAGGCGTTTGGATGGAAATTGAAGACCCTACTAATGGGGAACCTCTTGGAATGCACCTGAAACTTATGGGGGAAGATTCTGAGATTTACCAGAAGCATTTGAGAAAACACAGAGATAAACATCTTAAAAAAAGAACAAAAAATCTTAAATGGGATAGTTTTGAGGCTGAGCGTACTGAACTTTTGGTAGCTTGTACCGTAGAATGGAAAAATATTACTTATAAGGGGGAGCAGGTAGAATTTACTAAAGAAAATGTTAGGTGGCTTTATTCTACTTATAGAGGCATTAGGGATCAGGTAGACGAGTTTATTGCAGACAGAGCGAATTTTCTGGGGGAGTAGTTGCGGAATTAATCGCTTGTCTTGAATTTAAACTTGAAATGGATACCCCTGATGATCAGGGGTACACCCAAAGGTCTACATTAGAGCAGGTGATTAATTCCACTTCACCAAAATCCCCTGCTCATTTATCTGCTAAAGCTCGTTTAGAGGAGGAACCTGAAATACCACATTGTCTTAGGCATATATGGGATTGGTTTTGGGATCTAAACGCAAGCAGACATGAAGTTTCCCCCCTCTCATATCAGGAAATAAAAGCCTGGAGCGAGCTTACCTATACTTGTATTCGTGCCGAAGAAGTTACCATTTTAAAATATTTAGACTACAAATATATAAGGTACATGAATGAAAAAAGAGAGAAAAAATACAAAAACAGCAAAGGTAAAAAGTAAATATGCATATATATAAAATAATGTGTAAGGTTAATAAGAAATCTTATATTGGCTTATCTGAAATAGAGCCTGATATAGATTATCTTGACCTGCCGAAAAGTATATTGGCAGATATTGATGATTTTGGCAAGGAAAAATTTAATCTTTTAAAAATATGTGA
>RZYK01000475.1 GCA_009930355.1 Campylobacterota bacterium
TAGAGAATATTGTCAAGGATAATAAAGATTTACTCAATATTATCGCTGTACTCAGTGCCTACACTCAAAAAGAGTTAGGGCTTATGTGCGAAAGTTGAGGATATTTAGTCGAGCCTGAAAAACTCAAAAACATCACAAATTATAGCCTGCTTTCTCTTTGAGTCAACCCAAGCCAAATCCACACAGACCAATAGAGTTTCATATACCCTATACTCACCATCATTTGCCTATAATCTTTTGCTAAAAAAAGAGCATGGATGAAGAGATTCATCCATTTTTTCAGATTCCACGCACATGCAGCCATGAGTAGATTGATCTGATCTCCGATAAAGCCTTTAAGATAGTTTCGTGCCATTCTGTGGTCATGTTTGAGATGTCCAATGGTAGGCTCTATGGCAGCTCTACGTCTAAACTGTTTTCTCTTGTGTTCTTTTTCTTCTTTCGTGTCACGTTTTAAATGAATACCGGGGATGCAAATATGTGTGGTGTTGACCTCTTTAATGCCACGGTATCCTCTATCACACGTTGCCCTTTGGATAGGTGTGTGTCTGTGTGTGGACGCATGGGTCAGGACAGCCTTCAATGTTTTAGAATCGTGTTCATTGCTCTCATGGGCGACTGCTCCTACCACAATCCCATGCGTGTAGGTGGTGACAACAGAAGCCTTAACACCAAATTCATAGCTTTTATGATCTTTCCCTTTTGCCATGGCATAAATGTGAGGTTCATGCAAGGAGTAGATTTTATCCTTATCGCTTCTTTTTTGTAAAAGTACCTTTGTGTAAAGTGAAAATTGTTCAGCGTAGAATGCTATTTGTTCTGGTGTAAAACTTCTTTGCATATCACGCATCACTATTCCTGCAATGGTGCGTAAACGTTTCATAGCACTGCGTGCTTTGTGCTTCTTCTTGGGATGTCTAAAGAAGCGTAAGGTGATACGATGCTCTTTTATCTCTTTGAGGTAGGTACGTCGTAGTGCAATACCTTCCCTCTTTGCAATCTTATGCAATGCGTGAATCATCTTAATGGCA
>RZYK01000013.1 GCA_009930355.1 Campylobacterota bacterium
CATCGCTAAAAATCGCCAGCAAGAGATGGTACTTTTTCAACAAGCTCGCCATGCGCAAATGGGTGAGATGATTAGTATGATTGCCCATCAGTGGCGTCAGCCTTTGAATGTCCTCTCTTTAATGTGTCAAAACATTGTCTTTAAATACAAAATGAATACATTAGATGATACGCTGATGAAATCGTTTAAAGAAGATTCTATGAAACAAATTCTACAAATGTCAAAAACCATTGATGATTTTCGCAATTTCTTTAAACCTGATAAAACTAAAAAAGTATTTGATGTTAAAAAACAGCTTTTATATGTTTCTGAAATGCTCAAAGATGTTTATGCGACGCATCATATTGAGTTAATAATTAAAGCCGATGATGGATTAAAACTAGAGAGTTTTCCCAATGAATTTAATCAATGCATCATCAATCTCCTTAATAATGCAAAAGATGTTTTAGTCAATACTTCTTTGAAAAATGAAAAATTTATTGTCATCAGTGCTTTTGAAAATGAAGAGGGTAAAGTAGTTATTATTGTAGAAGATAGTGGCGATGGTATTGATGAGAGTGTTTTACCCCACCTGTTTGAGCCTTATTTTTCAACCAAAGAATCGGGTGTAGGTACAGGATTAGGGTTGTATATGACAAAGATGATTATTGAAGCACATATGCAAGGGAGTATTCATGTCAGCAATGCACAAAGTGGCGCACGCTTTGAGATTATTTTGTAGCAAGAAAGCGTTGCATCCACAAAGGAGGGTTGGTTTTTTTTACATGTAAAAGTGTTGCCAGCACCTCTTCCATCTTCTCATTCTCCTTTTCACTTTTAAGCACAAAAATCCCTGCACTTTTTACCATAAGCGATGCACGAGGTCCAATGTGTGAAGCGCATAAAATGTTCGCATCTTCCAAACAGGCTATCTTATAGGCAAGTTTATCGCCTTCATCACTCAGCTCATTAGGCGATGGAAGCGCTTTGACAAATCTAAAACCATCTTCTAAGAGTTCGTACATGTAAAAGCATTTACACCAACCAAAATGCTCATTGACATTAATGCCATCACGTGATGCAAATGCTATTTTCATCATTTACTCCACAACAGGTGTGTGGGTTTGACGTGATGCAAGAGCAATGGCTTCACGATACGGTTTTGGTGAAACTTCAGGAAACATAATGCCATTTTTTTTATGTTCTCGAATCGCATACATACCGCTCTCGTGACCTGCAACGTAGTAGGTTTGAAACTCAGCCGTGTAAGGCATATCCCACACAATTGCCCCCTCGGTAGGACAGGCGTCTGCACATTTTGGCATGGTTGAGTCTGCACACTCAATGCACTTTTCAGGCTTGACATAGGTCGTCTCACCATTCACAGGTGAGTCTGACGCACTTACTATCGCCGTTGCGGGGCACTCGTCAATACAGCTATCACAATTGATGCAAAGCTCGGTTATTCTTACTGCCATGATGTATCCTTTACATGTAAATTGTACGTTAAAACCAATGCCACGGCAAAACAAGGGCTTATCTTACCGTGGTGTTGAGTAAGGTTTTAAGGTACGCAAGGCATGCAATGCAAGAGGTGTTCCGTAGAAGTCAAGTTCTACATCGTGGTAACAATGTGCTAAAATACAATTTTTTCTCATACAAGGAAGCACATGATAACCAAAGACAATTTTTACAAAGTTCTTGAAAAGCTAGGATTTTCAAAAATGGGGGGGGTGTTTTATGTCAAAAAATTTGAAGAATTTGATTCTGAATTAAGAGTCGATACGAAAAAAGAAGAGTTGATTTACCCTGAAAATTGTGGTTTTAAAGTCAATGAACGTCAAACCTGCAACTTCAAAGCCAATGAAAATTTTGTAGTCTTTGAGTGTGTGCATCGCCTTTTTGTGCAAGGGTACCATCCAAAGCACATCGAGTTAGAACCAAAGTGGCAAGTAGGACACGGTGCAAGTGGAGGAAGAGCTGATATCTTAGTGAAAGACAACAGCGATAAATCGCTCTTAATTATTGAGTGTAAAACCGCAGGGAGTGAGTTTTCAAAAGCTTGGAATACGACACAAACAAAACCCACACAGCTTTTTTCGTATGTTCAGCAAGCCAGAAGTACCAAATTTATCGCTTTGTATGCAAGTGATTTTGTCGATGAAGACGTTAAAGCAGATTATTATCTCATTTCCATGTGCGACAATGAAGAGTTACACCAAAACAACCCCTCTTTAGCACGTTATGCCGATGCGACCGAAGTAGAAGATATCTATAATGTTTGGGCAAAAACCTATGAAAAAGAGTACGCAACCCTAGGGCTTTTTGAAGACAATAAACCTTATAAAATTGGCAAAACAAAATTTAGGCTTAGTGATTTAAAAAACATCTCCTCTAAAGACATTCAAGGCAAATACCACGAATTTGCAACCATTTTGCGACAACACAATGTTTCAGGTCGTGAAAATGCGTTTGACAAACTCGTCAATCTCTTTTTATGCAAAGTTGTGGATGAAGAAAAAAATAAAGATGAGCTCAAGTTTTACTGGAAAGGCAAAGCGTACGACAACCCTTTTGATTTTCAAGACAGGCTTCAACAGCTCTACAAAGAGGGCATGAAAGAGTTTTTGGGTGAAGATATTACCTACATCGACAACACCCAAATCGATAGCTATTTTGAACATCTTGATTTACACGCCATCCAGTCAAAAATGAAAGACGTGTTAAAAGAACTCAAATTTTTTACGAACAATGACTTTGCTTTTATCGATGTTCATAATGAAAAACTTTTTTATCAAAATTTTGAGGTATTGCTCAAAATCGCCAAAATGATACAAGATATAAGCCTCACCACTTCCGATGAAAACCAATTCTTAGGCGATATGTTTGAGGGCTTTTTAGATCAAGGCGTAAAGCAGTCAGAGGGGCAGTTTTTCACACCTATGCCTATTGTCAAGTTTATCATCAATTCTCTACCCAACAAGCAAAATCCAAACGTGATAGACTACGCCTGCGGTGCTGGGCACTTTCTCAATGAGTATTTTACTACCAATAAAGAGAGTCACATCATCGGTGTTGAAAAAGAGTATAGGCTTTCAAAAGTCGCCAAAGTAAGCTCTTTTATGTATGGAAGTAAGATTGATATCATTTATGCCGATGCGCTTAGTTCCAACGCAAAAATTACACACAACAGCTTTGATGTTTTAGTTGCCAACCCACCGTATAGTGTGAAAGGTTTTTTAGAAACCCTAAGCCACGAAGAGCGACAAAAATACGACCTCCTTCAAACCATAGACCCCAAAAGTTACACGGCAAATAACGCCATCGAGTGCTTTTTTATCGAACGAGCCAAGCAATTACTCACAAAAGAGGGTGTTGCGGGCATCATCGTTCCAAGTTCTATTTTAAACAAAGGGGCTAAAAACAACGTCTATGTGAAAACCAGAGAGATACTTTTGCGTTACTTTGACATCATCGCCATTGCCGAATTTGGCAGTGGAACCTTTGGCAAAACAGGAACCAACACCGTTACACTCTTTTTAAAACGTCGTTGCGATAGGGAAAATCTCAGTGGAAACTTTGAAGAACTCGCTCGTAATATCTTTACATGTAAAGAAAAAGCAGATGCCATTTTCAAAGACAAAGGCTTGCTTGAAGCCTATTGTGCGCACATAAACATAGAGGTGGAACTGTATAAAACCTTACTGTGTGATGAGAGCGATGAAACGCTTTTTGCGCATGACATCTTTAAAGAGTACCGACAAACTTACGAAAAACTCAATCCCCAAATTAAGAAAAAAACACCATTGACGGATTTTATCAAAGAGATAGAACAAGAGAAGTTTTACTACTTCTGCTTAGCCTCTAAAAATACAAGCGATGTCATCATCGTCAAAAGCCCAAGCGATAACAAAGAAGCTAAAAAATTCTTAGGCTATGAATGGAGCAGTGCGAAGGGCAATGAGGGCATACACTACCTTGCCACGCACTCTTTACAGGTAGAAGAGGATGACCTTGATGAAGAAGACAAACGCATCTTAGAAAACCTCCAAGGACTGGGCAACATCAACACGCCTTTATACAATCCTAAAGATGCCAATGACACTGCTAAGATAAACACACTTATCAAAAATGCCTTTACATGTAAAACGGTGAATATTCCCAAAGAGCTAGAGAGTTACGTAAGTAAAGCCCGTTTGGTCGATATGCTGGACTTTATGAAGGTAGAATTTAATAAAACAATAGGACTTAACCCAAATAAAAAAATAGAAATTATTGGTAAGCCAGAATGGCAGAGAAAACTAGGTGATGTATGTGATATTTTAATCGGCGGTACACCTTCAAGAGCTAACGCATCATATTTTGAAGGTGAAAATCTATGGCTTTCTATTTCTGAAATGAATGGGCAAATTATCAATGATACAAAGGAAAAAATCTCGAACGAGGCAATACAAAAATCGAATGTTAAGCTGATTCCAAAAGGTACAACTCTATTAAGTTTTAAATTATCGATTGGGAAAACTGCTATTGCAGGAAAAGACTTATATACCAATGAAGCGATTGCAGGGCTTGTACCAAAAGGGAAAGATTTAAGAGATGATTATTTATTTTGTTTATTTAACGGAAAAATAATTGATTTGGAAAAAGATAATTTCAATACTTTTGGAAAAAGTTTAAATAGTTCATTTTTAAAAAATGAAGTTAAAATCCCTCTCCCTCCGCTTGATATTCAAGAGCAGATTGTAAAGGAGTGCGCTAACGTCGATGATGAGGTTGCAAAAGCGAATGAAACTATCGAAAAAACCAAAGAAGCTATCGAGAAAGAGATAAGTGCTATCAATGGAAAAATAGAAAAAATTGGAGATTTTTTTCAAACATCATCTGGAGGAACGCCATTAAGTTCAAAACCAGAATATTATTTGAATGGAACTATCCCTTGGGTTAATAGTGGAGAAGTCAAAAAAGGTTTAATTTATGATACTGAAACGAAAATTACACAACTAGGGTTAGAAAATTCTTCAGCTAAGTTATTCCCAATAGATACTGTCCTTGTTGCTATGTATGGTGCTACAACTGGAGAAATTGGAATATTAAAAATTGTAGCAAGCACAAATCAAGCAGTTTGTGGTATTTTTCCAAATGCATCAGAATGTCTTCCAATGTTTTTGTATTATTTTCTAAAAGGTCAGACAAATAATTTAAAAGCACTTAGTAAAGGGGTAGCAAGAAGTAATATTTCTCAAGAAGTTATAAAAAACTTTAAAATCCCTCTCCCAACCCTAGAAACCCAAAAAGCCATTGTTACCAAAATCGAAGCATTAGAGTCAAACATCAACGAAGCGAAAAACGTCATTGAAGAGAGTAAAGCGAAAAAAGAGGCGATTTTAAAACAGTATTTGTAAAAAGGTGGTGCGTTATGTTTGAATCAATCAAAAAAATATTTTCTTCAAAGCTTGATAATGAACGAGCTTTGACGTTTGATTATGCGGATGAGCAAGAGCACTTTGTTGGGTCACATTTTAATCCATTTTTTGAAAGCGTAGAAGCAGACATTCTGGATAACTTGCCACACTATATGGAAACGAGTCGCGTGGTACTGCCGTATAAAAATGCTTTCAGTGATGAAGAGCCTAAAGAGGATGTGCGTTGGCAAAAAGGTTTTGTGTTATCGTATCCTGAAGAGGAGAGTTCTGATGGGTTGGGATTGATTTGCGGTGTGGTATCAGAGGAGAAAGCGATTACGTTTATCTCGATGTTCCCTTGGATTGATAAAGGGCAAGAATACACCTTTGCTTTAGAAAAAGTGTATGTTTGGAGTAATGCACATGAAGCGCATCTGGAGGTAGATATAGGATTTACGACGCTCTGTTTTTACGACATGCACTATACGATCAATAAAAAATGGTATATCAAAGACACCTCGTATACGTTTAAAATTTTGGGCATTGCCTACAGTGCTTCATTGAGAAAAGTGACTGAAATCGAAGTGGATACCTCTGAAGAAGTGGCACAATTTTTAGAAATAGAGCCTGGCACAAAACGAAATGTTCAATTAACAGGCATGTCAATGTTTATTCCTATTGATTCATGGGATAGAGATGATTATGCTTTTAGTGGTTTGATTACCAATGTTGAAGAGATAGTGATTGCATTTTCAAATCAAAAAGCGTGGGTGTGTTCAACGACGATTTTAAAAGAAGTCGTAGCTGAGGAGATAGAATATGACATTGATATCCTCATAACCGAAAAAGTTTGGGAAGAAGATGAGGCGCCAAAAGTAGGGGACGATATAGAAGGTCGAGTATGGTTACAAGGAAAATTAACATCCATGCCGATGAAATAATTTTTTAACCCCCACACCAGAGTATCACCGATGGTGTGGCTAAGGAGTAAAATCGGACAATCTATTTACTCGGGTTGAGAAAAGTATCGCACACACTAACTTAAACAATGCTCATGTAACCCTTATTCGTTGAACATTTCCAAGATTAACGCTAAATTGAGTTTTAACGTTGCGGGTCTTCCCGCACCAGCGACACTGATGGCATCATGTGCCAATGCTTCAAACTCCTCTTTTTTAACCAAATCGTTTTGAATAATTCTTAGAATGTCTTCTTGATCTTGCTCTCCAAAGCGTGATAGCTTTGAAATAATCAAATCCACAGGGTCTAAAATATAGACGTTTAGTTTTTTATCGATAGTGAACTGGTAAATAGCCCTTTTATCATAATCTTCGTGCATAATTCCAAGGGTTGGGCTGTAATTATGGTCATACGCTAATTCTTCAAATTGCCCCTTTTTATTTATCCAGATAACTTTTAATTTACTTGGAACACTGATGTGCTGGTCAATGATGGCATCTAAATCTTTGGAGACCCGTGAAGCCGTATGAAAATAAATGGCAATTCCTCCAGTGATATATAAATTAACAGGCATGTTTTTATGTCTATTGGGTATTTTTGTTCCAATGATTTTCATCATGTCGATGACGGCTTCTTTGAGGGATGTGTTCATTAATTTAATCCTTTGGTTTTATACTGATTGAATCTATGGGCATCAACACCACTTAAAAGTCCATAATGACTTGCTAATCCATCACCAGATGCTTGTTTTCTTTCATGGTACAGCCCGACAGGATGTTTCAATGTAAAACTTAGTTTTATGGGCTTTTGGGTTAAAAAAGAATACAAATATGCCGCTCGTGCTCGTGCTTCTTTTGAAAGAGTTGTATCTTTTGTCATTTTTTTAAGGACTATGACATCAACTTTAGAGACTAAAAATTTAAAGAGTTCTCGCTCAAATGCTCTGTATTCGTGGAAGTATTCTTGATTTTCCAAAAGTTTTAAAATATGCGTATTGTTTTTTTGTGAGAGCAACTCTTCTGCTTGCGCATAATCCAATCTTTCAATTAACGTATAAAGTTTGTTTCTATTTTTTTTCCAACTTCTGAGTGTTCTATCGGATACATCGAGTAACTTTGACATTTGTGTCTGTGTCATGCCAACTCCTTTTTTGTATTTTCGGCAATATATGCCTTTTTTACACTTGAAATTATAGGCAATATATGCCGAATTGTCAAATATTTTATAGGGATAATAATTTGGTTAAAATGCTTGAATATAGGCATTTAACTCTTTTTTAAATTTTAAAACTTTTACATAAAAATTTTTTGGAGGAATTATTTCACGTATAAGCAAGGGAACACCTCTTGCAACTCCGCATTTATGGTAAACAAAAAACTCATCAAGGATTTGTTAAACGAGAGTGCTTGTGCTCATAACAAAACCAAAAAAAGTAGCTGTGACAAACCCAAACCTGGGGCGACAAGCGGAGGATGTGCGTTTGAGGGGGCGCAAATATCACTCTTTCCTTATGCGGACGCCGTGCATCTCGTGCATGGGCCCGACACCTGTCTTGGCGCTTCATGGGAGACACGAGCTACGCTTACAAGCTACGAGGGTGAGAATAACACGCCACTTGGCTATTGCACCAATGTCACCACGCAAGATATCATTTTTGGGGGCGATAAAAAGCTCTCTGAGGCGTTGGCGTACATCGTGGAGCATAAAAAGCCTAAGGCGATTTTTGTCTATGAAACGTGTGTGACAGCGATGATAGGCGACAACATCGACGTTACATGTAAAGAGGCACAGGAGCGTTTTGGCTTGCCCGTTGTGCCTGTGCATTCTCCTGGATTTGTGGGCGGAAAAAACTTAGGCTCACGTTTAGCGGGTGAAGCGGTTTTGGACGCACTGGTAGGCACACGTGAGCCAGAATCTATCCATCCTTACGGCATCAATCTTATAGGCGATTATAACGTTACAGGCGATATGTGGCAGTACACGCCCCTGCTTGAACGCATCGGGATTAAAGTGGTCTCAACCCTCTCAGGAGATGGCAGAATCGAGCAGATACAAACAGCCCACACCGCAAAACTCAATGTCATCGTCTGTGCGAAGTCCTTAGTGACCTTATGCCGAAAAATGCAAGAACGCTATGCCATTCCTTATGTGAGCGTCTCCTTTTATGGCAAACGAGACACCTCCAATGCCATTCGCTCCATCGTGAATGCGTTTGGTGATGAGGCGTTAATCGCCAAAGCGGAGGCAGTGATTGCTGAAGAAGAAGCGAAACTAGAAGCAAGACTCTTGCCCTATCGTGCCATCTTAAACGATAAAAAAGCCATCTTAAACACGGGGGGCAACAAGTCGTGGTCGATAGCCTCAGCACTTCAAGACATCGGCATCGAGGTTGTGGCAACTTCTATCCGAAAAGCGACAGAGGAAGACATCGCCATCGCAAAAACGTACGTGCCCATCTTGATGAAAATGCCAGCCAATGAACAAGCCAAACTCATTGATGAGCACCACATTGACATCTTGCTAGCAGGCGGGCGAAGCCTTTATACGGCTTTGAAAAAAAGGGTCGCCTTTGTCGATGTCAATCAAGAAAAAAAGGTGAGTTATGGCGCATACGGTGGCTTGGAAAATTTAGCGATAGATGTGTGCGCCGCGTTACAAAACCCTGTGTTTAAGCTCGCTGGAAAGGAAGCACCATGGGAGAATTGAAAGCCATAAAACCTTTACATGTAAACCCTCTCAAGCTCTCTCAACCCATGGGAGCAACGTTGGCGTTTTTGGGGATTAAAAACTGTATGCCTTTGATGCACGGAGCGCAAGGGTGTGCGTCGTTTACGAAGGTGCTTTTTACCAGGCATTTTAATGACCCTATCGCCATTCAAACCACGGCGGTCAATGACATCACCGCCGTGATAGATGGGGGAGAAAAGGGTATCTCTGAAGCGATTGAGAACATCACCCAAAAGGTGAGCCCTGACTTGGTCGGGCTTTTTACCACGGGACTTACAGAGACCAAAGGCGATGACATCAAAGGGGCATGTGCGCTTTTAAGGGAAAAGCAAACGATGGTTTATGTGCATACGCCTGATTTTGAGGGAGGTTTGGAGAGCGGTTGGGCTTTGAGTGTGCAAAGCATCATCCACCAACTCATTGAGCCAAGCCTTACATGTAACAAAGACAAAGTGCTTCTCCTCCCCAATGTCAATCTAAGCCCCATTGAAGTGGAAAAAATCAAAGAAGCCCTAGAACTTTTTGACTTTGAGGTTTACGCACTGCCAGATTTGAGCGATTCGCTTGATGGGCATTTGGGCGTGAAACAAGGCGCTCTTAGTGGTGGAGGCATCAGCGTAGAAGCGATTAAAGCGCTAGGCGATGCGGGGCATGTCATCACTGTGGGTCGCTCTGTTAAAAAGTGTGGTGAGCTTTTTTGTGAACGCTTTTTGCATACGACGCATCTGCATTTTGATAGCCTGATGGGGCTTGAAGCGTGCGATGATTTTTACGCAACATTGCTTACATGTAAAGGTCTTAGCAAACCTCATGCTTCCATTCAGAGATGGCGAAAAAGGCTTCAAGATGTGCTTTTAGATACCCATTTTGCTTTGGGAAAAGCCAAGATTCTCCTTGCCGATGAGCCAGATAATGCCTATGCGATGGCAAAAGCATTAATGGAAGTTGGCGCAAACGTAGAAGCGATGATTGCCCAGCGCAGTGAGGTGCAAGAGTGCTTTACATGTAAGGCTTCTGTGGGGGATTTTGAAGAGGTGGAAAAGGTTTTGCCTCAGTATAATCTGCTCATCACCAACTATCATGGTGAGCGTTTGGCGCACCAATATCACAAAAAGTTACTCACACGAGGCTTTCCCAATTACGAGCAGGCGGGTGTTGGGTTAAGACATAATGTTTTGTATGAGGGAAGTTGTGCCTTTTTATGTGAGGTTTCCAATCTTTTGGGGCATGGGTAATATTTTAGATAGGTTTTGTCAAAGTAATCTTTTCTTTATTGAGTATTAAAGAAAAGATTACTTTTGAAGTAGTATACTTGATGATATTTTATAAATAAACATTAAGGCTGGAATATGGACTTGATTGACAAACTTAACGCTATTGCAACAAAAGTAGAAAAACAAAAAGCTACTATCAGTACAGAAGAAGCGACTAAAACCTCTTTTATTATGCCCTTTATTAGAGAACTTGGCTATGACGTTTTTGATGCAACAGAAGTCATCCCTGAATTTACTGCTGATGTAGGAATTAAAAAAGGGGAAAAAGTTGATTATGCAATAGCTCTTGATGGTAAAATTATTATGCTCATCGAATGTAAAATGCTTGGTACTAAATTAGATGTTAATATTGAAAGCCAACTACACAGATATTTTCATGTAACAGAAGCACGTATTGGAATTTTAACGGATGGTTTAGTATATAAATTTTATACAGATTTAGAAGAACCTAATAAAATGGACAATAAACCATTTTTAGAGTTTGCTTTAAATCAATTAGATGATTCTTTGATACAAGAGATTAAAAAGTTTTCAAAACAAACATTTAATATTGACCAACTTTTACTTTCTGCAAATGAACTAAAATTCACCAAAGCAATCAAAGCATTTATAAACGAACAACTCTTAAATCCATCAGAAGATTTTATTCAATTTATACTCAAAAATATTTATACAGGAAGAATTACGGAGCAGGTCAAAGAACAGTTTACTCCGATTTTGAAACGAGCTTCTGTTCAATTAATTAATGATAAAGTTAATGATAGATTAAAAAGTGCATTAGTTTCAACAACAGAACAAAGTCTTGAAATGCCGATTTTAGAAGAGGCAGTAAAAGAGAACGAAGAAAAAATCATAACGACAGAAGAAGAAAAAGAAGGATTTTACTCAATTAAAGCGATTTTAGCTGGAGTTGTTGATTTAGAGCGAGTTGTTTATAGAGATACACAATCATATATGGGTATTTTACTTGATGATAATAATCGCAAGCCAATTGCAAGGCTTTATTTAAATGGTAACAAAAAATATTTAGCAGTATTTGATGCAGATAAAAAAGAAGAAAAACTTCCAATTACAAATATTAATGATTTATTTAATTACAGAGAAAATATTATTGCTTCATGTAAAAATTACGTAGATTAAAAATATTATTGAATCTAAGACTCTCTTTAAAAAGAGTTACTTAATTATTAAGAAGCCTTTCCTAATATAAAGGCTTCTTCTATCATTTTCAGAATGTTTTTCAAGTATTCTTTTACATAAAACTAGCCTCTTATCATTTACATGTAAAATAAAACTTAGCTATCATATGCCTCAAATTGTGTAAGGAAAACGCTATGAACCCCCTAACTCCTTTTTTAGAACATCAAAAAGTATTTATCTTAGACGGTGCTTTTGGCACGGAGCTTGAGCGCAAGGGCTATGACATCAACGACTCACTTTGGTCGGCAAAATTTTTGATGGAAAAGCCTGAAGCCATTGCTGAGGTGCACAGAGACTACCTTGACGCAGGGAGTGATTGCATTACCACAGCGAGTTATCAAGCCAGTTTTGAGGGATTTATGAAGCGTGGGATGAGTGAAGAGGAAGCCAAAGCGCTCATCGCCTCTTCGGTAAAAATCGCTCAAAAAGTGCGTGATGATTTTTGGGAGAATGAGGCAAACCGCACGAAACGCTTGAAACCGTTGGTCGCAGCCTCCGTTGGACCTTATGGGGCGTATTTGGCGGATGGTTCGGAATTTCGTGGTGATTATGCGCTAGATGTTGAGGCACTTCAAGCCTTTCATGCCAAACGACTTGCCACACTCATTGAAGCCCAACCCGATTTGCTGGCGTGTGAGACCATTCCGTGTTTGAAGGAGGCGAAAGCCTTGTGTGCGCTTTTAGAGGGCTATCCTGAGGTGAGCGCATGGATGAGTTTTAGCGCTAAAGATGGAGCGCATATCAACAGTGGTGAGAGTATTCGTGAATGTGCGCAGTTTTTGGAGAGCCAAAAAAACATTGTGGCTATTGGCATTAACTGCACCGCACCTCAGTACATCGAATCGCTTATTGGCGAAATCAAAGCCGTTTCAAGCAAACCCATTATCGTTTACCCCAACGGTGGTTCATCCTACAACGCACTTACTAAAACATGGGATGGGTTATCAAAAAATGCATCGTATGGAAAGATGGCGTATGGGTGGTACCAAAAAGGGGCGAGGTTGATTGGGGGATGTTGTCAAACTACGCCTGAAGATATCGCTCAGATTGCACAGTGGGTGCGAGGTTAAAAGGATTTACATGTAAAGAATAAATCTTTACATGTAAAAAGAATTAAGCAGGTTCGTTACCTGTTGGAGGTGCCATCATGGCTTTTTTCTTACTGCGTTCCATGGATTGAAGCACTAAGTATTGCTCACCAAATTTAAGCATATTTTCCATTTCATCATCAAATTCTGCGTAGTGTCCCTCTTCATCTAATACGAGTTCTTCAAAAAGTTTTTTAGAGACGCTATCGGCATGATTGCCACATTCAAGGGCAAAGTTGTTGTACATGACAATGGCATCTTCTTCACTTTGACGTGCAAACTCTATCATCTCTTTTACGGTAATAATTTGCTGTACTTCATGTGCTGCTTTCATTTCAATGGTGCCCTTTAGGAATAGAATCCTATCTGATAGTTTTTCAATGTGTAACATCTCCATGATTGCAATGCGTTTAAAAAGGGATGAAAGTAAGTCATACCCTTGGTCATCACAGTGGAAGTGGAAGAACATGTACTGGTGGACTGCTGAGAGTTCATCGGCAATGGCAAGATTAAGTAACTCTATACTTTTATCACGTTTCATTTTTTCTCCTTAATTGGGTATTTGCTTCACATACTACCATAAAAATTGAAAAGAAAAACTAAGGAAATAAGACCCTAAACCTTAGTAATCGTGAGGAATCCCTTTGATGTGTAACATAAAATGGTCTCTGTTGTCTATATCGTTGAGCCAACCGTAATTTGCATCACTTTTATCGTCAAGCTCTTTGATGTACGGTTTGATGTCTAAAAGCGGTGTGCCATCAAAAACGTCCAACCCTGAAACGTAGAGCTTGTTCTCAATGACATTGATGAGTTTGACAATGCTGAGTCCAATGGGATTTGGACGGCAAGGTGAACGTGTGGCAAAAAGTCCTAACTCTTTGTGTTCTAACCACGGCGGGGTAAAACGCATTTTAGGCTTCTCTTTGAGTTTGTCAATATAAAAAATGACATAGATATATTTGAAACGCAGTAACTCTTTTAGTCCCTCTTCGTAGGCTTTATCCAGTTCGATGTAAAACTCACCTGTATCGTTGTGTACGGGCTGATAAGGGGCATTGGTGGTATAGGGTGTGTGAATCACGCCAATAGGTTCAAGGTAAATCATAAAGGCACTCCTTGTAATACTTTTTTAGAGTTTATCGTATCTGTCTTTAAATTTTCTACGGAACACTTCTTGAATAGAGATGAATACGTTTGCGTAAGGAGGAAGTTGTGATAAAGGTCGCATTTTTTACCAATGATTTGAAGAACATTGATGCCCATTTTGGCTCGTGTGAGCAGTTTATGGTCTATGAGGTTGGTGTGGAGGGTTCTAGACTGGTAGGGGTCATTCCTACAGGTGAAGAGCGCACGGAGGGGAGAGTGGAAATGTTAAAAGAAGCCGATGTGTCTATGCTTTATTGCATTGAAATTGGACCAGCAGCGGCCGCAAAAGTGGTCAATCACAAAATCTTTCCCATGAAGTATAAACATGTTGTGGGCATTGAAGAAGAGCTTGAAAAACTAAGCACGATGCTTAGCACCAATCCCCCGCCGTTTCTTCAAAAAATACTTGAAAAAGGAGGTGCGTGATGGAGAGTTTAGAGACACTTTTTATCCAAACCCTTACCTCGCAACTTCGTGCACTTGACCAATTTGGAACCTGGGCAAAAAAGAGCGATGAAGAGCTTTTATGTGAGAAGTATGTCAAAAGCAAAGAGGACTTGAAAACTATTCCTATCATCGCAGATATTGATGAGATGCAGATTCAAGATATTCGACTCATCTTCCAATCCATCGCCCTAAGTTTTGAGCTCAAAACAGGACTCATGTGCTCGGTAGTGATGGAGATGAGCCATGAGGGATTTGGAAGAGTTGTGGTATTAGCCGACAAAATTGTCATTACCAATAAATTTTTCAAAGATGCCCACCGTTATAGCTTTCGCACCTATGATGATTTAGTAAAAGAGGGTGGCAAAATGCTTCACAATGCACTTGAAATTTTTGAGCAATACACACTAAAAGCAGGATAAACGGATGGCAAAGATAGGGATATTTTACGCCAGTGCGGGCGGAAACACGACACAGATTGCCAGAGCACTTCAAGAGGCATTTGAGGTAGAAGATGAGGCGTGTGTTTTAATGGAAGAAGATTTTGACAGCGCCCAGCAGTTTGAGGATTTTGAGGTGCTTTTTTTAGGAAGTTCCACATGGGGGCAGGGCGATGTGCATTTTAGTTGGGTCGATGCTCTGTTGGAAATTGGCTCTGAAAATCTCTCTTTTGAGGGCAAAACCGTGGCATTTTTTGGTGCGGGCGATAGCAAAACGCATGGGGAACATTTTTGTTCTGCTTTGGGAAAATTGTACGAGGTATTTGCCAAACGAGGCGCAAAGGTTGTGGGTTTTACCGATGCGTGTGCGTATACCTATGTGGCAAGTCTAGCCCTTAAAGATGGAAAATTTTGTGGTTTAGCCATTGATCATATCAATGAAAGTCAGAAGAGCCGTGAGCGAATTGAGAACTGGATAGCACAGTTAAAAGAAGAGGTATAAGGGGTTAGGATGAAAACGCTTGAGGAGTTTTATGCGCTTAGAAGTGCTGAGGAGTATTTTGATTTTTTTGGTATTGCGTATGAAAAGCATGTGGTGGAGACAAAGCGTTTACACATTATGAGAGCGTATGGACTCCTTCTTCACAAGGGCTTTGAGAGGTTTGATGGCGATGAAACGTACCTGATGGATTTTTGTAAATTTGCACTCATTAAGGTCTATAAAGAGTATGAAAAGGGGCATATACCCAGTGCGGCAGAGGTATGGGGGATGCTTGAAAATGGCAAAGCCAAAGGATGCCTAGCGTGTGCAATCTCTTTGCAAGGAGGAAGCTGTGGATGCTGAGGTGGTGTTGCATAACAGTGTGATAGCAAAGCTCTCAGGCAAAGATGCAGAGAAAGCTAAGTTTTTTCTAGGGCAAAAAGTGAAGCTCTTAGAAGATGTTAAAAACGATGGAACCTATCCTTATTTGCCCATAGGCGAGGTGATGATAGCAAAAAATTCCGTGGGATACATACGCTCCATAGGGGAGTTTTTGCAGGTGATTCGTGTCTACGAGGTGCATTTTTTAGAGGCAAGTTCAGCCATAGAAATCATTGGGTGCAGGGAGCATGAGCTTGAAGCGCTTGAGCCTTACCGTGATTTGGAGGCGGAAGAGTGTGAATGGATGATGCATTATGCAAAAAGAAGGTCGTAAAAATCTTATAAAGGAGGAGTGTTGTGGCAAAAGTAATCTTTATGCATTTTGATAAAGAAAAAGATGGCATTTATGATGCCAAAATTGGTGAACCTGTGGTGCGTTTAGCAAAAGAGAAGGGGATTCCTATTGCGTTTGAGAGCAAAGACTATGCAAACTGCTTAGTCAGTGTGGAACATATTAGCGATGAAGAGCCGACCAGTTACATGGAAGACGAAGAGCTCGATTTGTTGGTGAAATTGGGGGCTATTTCTCAAGAAGATGCGGATATCTGTCAGCAGTTTACGATAAGCCCTAAGATTCGCATTGCTTCCATGATGATGATTAAGGGTGATGTCTTAATCAAACCATTTAAAAAGTAGAAGCACTAGCGGAGCGTGGGCTCTCTGCCGAAGAGAACTTAGCGTTAGCGTAGCTTTTAGAGCGTGTTAAAAAAGTAAATAAAAAAAGGAGAATATGATGACAACACGTGTTGAAATTATTAACGATTTTTTAGCGATCAATGTCAAACCAGGGGCAACCATTCAAGATGTTGTCGAAGCCAGCGGAAGTGCGCTTCCTTTTGGGTGCCGTGATGGGCAGTGCGGTACCTGTGTGGTGGAGATCGTTCAGGGCATGGAGTTTTTATCGCCTAAAAATGCCAAGGAGCTTAAAGTGCTCAAAGAGATTTGTGTGGGAACTTGCTCAGACAAGGCTCGCCTTGCATGTCAGATGAAAATCGAAAAACCCAATGGTGTTGTGAGAATCAAGTACTAATTGTCTAAAAAATAGGCAATCATTATGTCTAAATATAGAGCATATTGGGGCATAATGGTTGCATGAGAAGTATCAACCTAGAATTCAAACAGAAGCAGAGTTTAAACCTCTCGCTCAAACTTTGGCTCCCACTGTTACAACTTCCTCTTCAAGAGTTGAGCAATCACCTTGAAACACTTTCGTATGAAAATCCTTTTTTGGAAGTGAAACGACCTTATGAGAGTACGGTAACCTCAAGCCATGGGTTAGTCGAAGAGTTGGTACTAAGCCATGAGTCCTTGCATGAAAAAATCATGGAGCAGATTGTTCCACCGCTTTTTCCCACACCCATTTCGCAAAAAGTAGCACACGAAATACTCTGCGACATTAACGAAGAGGGCTATTTTGATGGTGATATCGAGCAAATCGCCCTTACATGTCATGTTTATCAAGAGTACGTTGAGCGCATTAGAGCTCGTTTTTCAAAGCTAGAGCCGTATGGTGTGGGTGCACGCAATAGCCATGAATCTTTGGTTTTTCAGCTTGATGCCCTAAGCGATGCCATCGATGATGAGCTTTACCATTTGGTGCTTAAAATGATAGAACAGATGGCAAGCGTTCATAAATTCTCCACGCATGGGCGTTTTGAAGAGGCAAAAGCCATTTTAAAAAAGTTCTCCAATCCACCCGCATTAGAGTTTCAAGCGACACCTAGGCAGATTATTCCTGATTTTTATGTGGATGTAGAGGATGACATACGCCTTCGTGCGAACAATGACTATTATCCTGATGTACTCATTAGCGAGCCTTTTTCAAGTAAAAATGAGAGCGTCAAAGAGAAGCTCAAAGAGGCACGTGACATTGTCAATCTCTTAGAACTTCGTAAAAGTACCCTTTATAAAATTGTGCTCATCATTGTCGAAAAGCAACTCTCCTTTTTTGTGGGCGGGGAGTTAAAACCTCTCAATATGGCGCATTTAGCCGATGAGCTTTCCTTTGCAGAATCGACTATTTCACGAGCTATTTCAAACAAATACATTGAGTCGAAACAGGGTGTCTTTGCCTTAAAATCATTTTTTACGAATGCCGTTTCGACCAAAGAACTCTCCTCTTCAGAGATTAAAAATTTCATTAATCAGCAAATTGAGTATGAGGAAAAAAGCGAACCTCTTACGGATGATGAACTTTTAGAGCGCATAGAGAAGCGTTTTAGCATTAAAATGGTCAGACGTACCATCACGAAGTATCGAAAACTCATGAACGTCGCTTCCTCTAAGGAGCGTAAAAAAATTTATAAGGTGCAAGCATGAAAACAGAAATGACACTCGAAATGATAGAACGTGAAGTGACACTTTTTTTACAATACTACGCAAAAAATAGCTACTCCAAATACGTCATAGCCCCACACGTTGCGGCGATGTCACTCAAAGAGCATCATCTGTATGAAGATTTGGGATTTAAAAATCGTGTGCAGATGGGGCGATACATGAAGTGCCATTTTCCAAAACTCGCAGAGCAAAAACCTTTGGATAAATTGTGGAAAAAATTTATCTACGATTCCATTGGAAAAGTAGCCCCCGCATGTTTTACATGTAAAGATAATATCAACTGCTTTGCGTGCGCATTGGCGGGGTAATTGTTTTACTTTCCTTGTGTTAAAATATCTACTTTACATGTAATAAAGAAAGGTAGTTATTTTGGCACTTTTTCAAAAATCCGTATTAAACACATTTTCACAAGATGAAAGCAAAGTCGCTCTAAGATGGGCAGAGTATCAGAAGTTTTTAGCCAAAGTCGATGCCATCAAAGGTTTCAAAGAAGAGGAGTACCAAGATGGTTTTTTCAAAGATATCTTTGAAAATTGCTTAGGCTATACACTCAAAACCAGCAATCCTAGCAACTTCAACTTAGAGCGAGAAAAGAAAAACGAAACGGACTCTAAAAAAGCCGATGGTGTCATCTATGTCGGTGGCGAAGTCATCGGCGTGGTCGAACTCAAAGACCAAAAAACAAAACAACTTGATGCCATCGAAGCCCAAGCGTTTAACTACCACAACTCACACTCCAATTCAAAGTATGTCATTATCTCCAACTTTGATGAGCTTCGTTTTTACATCGACAAAAAAACCGCTTATGAAAAATTTAATCTTTTTACTTTGAGTTACGAAGAGTTTAAAAAGCTTCATTTGTTGCTAAGTTACGAGAACATTAAAGAGAACATTCCTCAAAAACTCAAAGACAAATCCACCAATTTTGAGCAAACCATCTCCAAAGAACTCTACAAAGACTTTACCCTTTTTAGAACGCAACTTTTTAATAACATCGTCCAAAACAACCCTGAAAAAGATGCTTCTTTGTTGCTTCGCCTTAGCCAAAAACTGTGTGACCGCATCGTTTTCATTCTCTTTGCAGAAGATAGAGGACTGCTTCGCCAAAATACCATCAAAGAAATCCGTACACGTCACCAAGAAGATGGTTTTGGTGACAGAAGTATGTATGATTATTATCAACTTTATTTCAATGCCATTAACAACGGCAATGAAAGGCTCTCTATCCCCAAGTACAACGGCGGACTTTTCGCCACCGATGAACTGCTCGATAGCCTCAAAATAGACGATGTCTGCCTCAATGAAAACGCCCAAAACTTAAGCAACTACGACTTTGTAAGCGACATCTCGGTGAACATACTCGGGCACATCTTCGAGCAAAGTCTAAGCGACCTTGAAGAGCTAAACGCCTCCATCAACAACATCACATTTGACAAGAAAAACTCCAAACGAAAAAAAGACGGTGTCTTCTACACTCCCGAATACATCACCCGCTACATCGTAGAAAACACACTAGGAAAACTCTGCGAAGAGCAAAAAGAAGCTTTACATGTAAAGAATGTTGAGCCTCCCAAAAACAGTAAAAAGCCCACCAAAGAAGAGGCACAAACTAAAGAAAATTTAGAACATTATAAAAATTGGCTCTTACATGTAAAGATACTCGACCCAGCGTGCGGAAGTGGCGCATTTCTCAACCAAGCGTTAGAATACCTCATAAAAGAACACAAAGAACTCCAAGAAAAACTCGTCATCATGGGCGACATCACCGCCTACTACGAGATAGAAGCTTCCATCTTAGAAAACAACCTCTACGGCGTGGACATCAACGAAGACGCAGTGGAAATCGCACGGCTTTCTTTGTGGCTTCGCACAGCACAAAAGGGAAGAGCACTGGCAAATTTGAGCGATAAAATCAAATGTGCTAATTCGCTTTTGGAAATGCCATTTGAGGAAAATAGTTTTGATGTGGTGATTGGTAATCCGCCGTATGTGAGAGTGCAAGGACTTAAAAGTAACTACGAAGATGAAGCCAAACTTTACGAAGCAAAATACCAAAGTGCCACGGGTAATTACGATATTTACGCACTTTTTTTAGAGATGAGTTTTGGCATGTTAAAACCAACAGGAAAACTAAGCTACATTTTGCCTCACAAATTTCTCATTTCAGACTTTGGAAGTGGACTAAGAGGCTTTTTGGCTGAGAACAAAGCCGTAGAAAGTCTGCTTCATTTTGGGAGTGAGATGGTTTTTGAAGAAGCATCAACGTACACCTGCATCGTTACACTTTCTCACGATAACAAACACCTAAAATTTAAATCTATCAGCCCAAAAGATATTTTTGATGAATTTATCTATGACTCCACAAGCTATGAAAAACTAGGTAGTGGTAAATGGAATCTCTCAAACAATGATATTTCAAAGGTATTAGAGAAAATTAAAGAACAACCTTTACAAGTTAAAGATGTATTTGCAAAAATATTTACAGGGATTCAAACAAGTGCCGATGAAATTTATCTACTTTTGCAAACTAAAGAGGGGCTTTACTCAAAAGCACTGGATTGTATCGTAGAAGTTGAAAGTGGACTTTTAAAACCAATGCTCAAAGGCGAAGATATTAGCAGATATAAAAATCTGCAAAATAGATATTTTGTGATTTTTCCCTATATCATTGAAAATGCAAAAGCAAAACCAATGAGTGAAGCATACATTCAAGAGCATTTTCCAAATGGATACGCCTATCTCAAAGCAAATGAGGCGTTTTTAAGAGGACGAGAAAAAGGAAAAATGGACAAAGATGGATGGTTTTTGTATATTTATCCAAAGAGTCTAGCAGAGTTTGAACAGCCAAAAATAATAACTTCTTATATGGGTATTTTTTCTAATTTATCTTTTGACAATGGCACTTTGTATCATAATACAAAGTGCTATAGTTTTATAAAAGGAAGTCATGTTCAAGAAGATTATAAATTTTATCTAGCTATTTTAAATTCATCTTTGTTCTGGTTTTTCATTCAAAATACAAGTACAGAGTTTAGGGGTGGATATTTTACTTTTAGTACAAAACAAGTTGAACCTTTTCCACTTCCAAAACTTGAAAACCTAGAACAACAAGCGCTATTTATCGAAAAAGCAGACTTAATGCTTGAACTAAACCGTCAACTCCAAAGCACAAAACAAGCCTTTTTAACAGAGCTAAATTTAGAAAAAATCCCACAAAAACTACAAAATTTTGAAGCACTAGACTTTGAAGAGTTTGTCAAAGAATACACAAAAGCCAAAAAGATAAAATTTGCCGATAAACTCGAAGAACGCACTTTCAAACAACAATGGCAGAGCCTCTTTGAAAACGATAAAACCCTTACATGTAAACTCAAAACACAGATACGAACAACCGATAAAGAGATAGACAAAATGGTCTATGAGCTTTATGGTTTAAGTAATGATGAGATAAAGATAGTGGAAGGACAATAATGTTTGATGTCAATAAACTATTATTAAAAGAAAAATACTCCGTAGATGTTAAAGTAAATTATAGTTCAAATTACTGGGTATCAGGAATATTGAATATCTCACAAGACAATATTACACTTATTATTTATGGTGAAACACACGAAAAAAGTGACTATAAATACAATGGACAGTTTAAACAACTTATATGCACGAATTATCTTAATACAGTATTTATATTATTAGATGTAACGTTAATAAAGTCTCATAGTGCGAGGTTATCACAAGATATAGGTTCTTTTTACAACGAGTATCAAGTTTCTGAACTTTTATTTAATAAAGATCACAGAAGCAATATTGCAAATTTTTCTCAAATATCTTTTAAATCAAAAGATTTACAAAAATGGATTGGACATACACAATTACAAAATGACATAATTGATGAATACTTTTCAAAAAAAAACAATCAGTTAGATACAAAAGAACTTTTAATAGAAATTGGCAATATGTATTTAATTATACATTATCCAACAAATCAATATTGGAGTCCTGATGATTACCGAGCAGGAATAGAATTTATTCCTGCGTTTAATATTGTTTTTCACGAAGAAGTTTCTTTTGCTTTTATCAAAAAGAAATATTTTGAATTACTAAATCTATTATATTTATTGTTTGGATATGATTTAGATGTAGATGAAATTAAATTTATTAATAACGACACTTCTTTCTCATATTATTATAAACAAAGACTTGATAGAACTTATGATAGAAATCAACTTGTTCCATTGGGACATAATTTAAAATTCAATGATAATAATATTTTAGAAACTCCAATAGAAATCTTTCAAAAATATTTTAGATTAAATGATTTGCAAAAACAGTTTTTTCAAAGTTTTAAAAAATATCGACAATTTAAATATGGAGAAGAAAAATTTTTAGGGTATTTTAGAATTTTGGAAAATATAATGTTTGATGAAGAAATCTTAACAAAAGAAAAAGCAGATGACTTATTAACTCAACTTTCGCACATAGATTTCAATAAATCCACGAACTTAACTTGAGTATTAAAGCCCATAAATAGGCACTTTTTAGTATAATTTTGTTACCACA
>RZYK01000147.1 GCA_009930355.1 Campylobacterota bacterium
TAGAGAGGTTGCAAATCCATTGATGTAATACTCTGTGGCTTCTCGTGTTTGTGGTTCAATGAAAAGATGGTGACGTTCTTTGTCACGAAAACGGTTAATTTTATCTTCAATACTTGGACAATAGCGTGGGCCAATACCCTCAATTTGACCTGTAAAAAGAGGCGCACGATGAAAATTACTTTCGATAACCGTATGGGTCTCTTCATTGGTATAGGTAATGTAGCACGGTAGTTGAAAAGGCTTAAACGTTTCACGCTTCGTTCTAAAACTAAAAGGCAGAGGATTTTCATCGCCTGGTTGCAGTTCCATTTTTGAAAAATCGATACTTTTTGCATCAATCCTTGCACACGTTCCCGTCTTTAAACGCCCCATCGTAATACCTAATGCTTTGATGGAAGAAGAGAGTGTGATAGAAGGAAATTCACCAACTCTGCCTGCTTGTTGTTGAAATTCACCAATGTGAATGAGCCCTTGCAAAAATGTCCCTGTGGTCAAAATAACTTTTTTTGCATGATAGTGATTTCCAAGCTGGGTAATAACCCCTGTGACTTTACCTTCTTGTGTGACAAGTTGCTCTGCCATCTCTTGTGCAACGTAAAGATTTTCAGTATTTAAAACGATGGTACGCATGTAAATGCGGTATCTGTCCATATCAATTTGTGCACGGCTTCCACGTACCGCTGGACCTTTGGAAAGATTGAGGGTTCGAAATTGAATACCTGCGTTGTCTGTGGCAAGCGCCATTTGACCACCGAGTGCATCAATTTCTTTGACCAAATGTCCTTTAGCCAGTCCACCAATGGCAGGATTACAACTTGCTGCTCCAATTTGCTCTGCTAAAATAGAGATGAGAAGGGTTTTATTTCCTAATCTCGCAGAGGCTAAAGATGCCTCAATACCTGCATGTCCGCCACCAATTACAATCACATCATATTTCATAATTATTGCTACCTTCATTGTCTTCATAAATTTAACTCATTATACTATGAATAACGTTTTTAAATCTTTACATGTAAAGAGTAATGATGAAGAATTAAGCCTAAAGGGTTCTTTGTTTTGTGGTAAGATTCTTTATTAAAATATATAAACATTTGAGAAAGGATAGCACGATGATTTTGTTGAATTGTGATGCTGGGGAGAGTTTTGGTTCGTGGAAGATGGGACTTGATGAAGCCATTATGCCCTATGTTGATATGGCAAATTTTGCGTGTGGGTTTCATGCGGGTGATCCTTTAATTATGGAAAAATCCGTTAAATTGGCATTAAAACATGGTGTAGGCATTGGTGCGCATCCTGCCTATCCTGATTTGGTTGGATTTGGAAGGCGTAGTATGGCATGTTCTTTAGAAGAGATAGAGGCTATGGTGATTTATCAAATAGGCGCCCTTCAAGGCTTTGCTACGGCCAATCAAGCGACACTCTCCTATGTGAAACCGCATGGGGGACTCTATAATGATATGATGAAAGATGAACGCATTTTTAAAGCAGTTGCTACAGCTGTTTCACGGGTGAACCCTCATTTGAAATTAATGATTCTCTCAAAAATGGATACACGTAAAGAGGAGGCGATTGCTAAAGGACTGGGATTGGAACTTTTATACGAAGTCTTTGCCGATAGAGCGTATGATGATGAGGGATTTTTAGTGCCTCGCAATCAAAAAGGAGCAGTTATTCATGATGTTTATGCTGTCATTGAGCGTTTAAAACTTTTGCAAAAAGAGGGTGTTTTGGAAACGATTTCGGGTAAAAAAATTGCGCTTAGAGCTGATACGTTGTGTGTGCATGGTGATAATGAAGAGGCCGTAGCTTTGGTTGAAATGCTAAGGAAAAATATGTGAAACGTGTCTATAAAATTGCCTCAGAGTCTTCGGTAATTCTTTATTTTGGAGAGAGTATAGACCCTGCGGTTTCAAAGGAGGTTCAAAAAGCGTATCACGCATTAAAAGAGGCAAAGGTAGAGGGTTTTTATGAAATAATTCCTTCGTATGCCTCTTTAATGGTGGTTTATAATGTCCTCTCTTTGACGTTTGATGATGTATGTACGTTAATAGAATCGATTTTATTGCATGCCAATACGCTAGTAGAACATACCTCAAATATTGTGACAATTCCTGTGTATTATGGCTTAGATGCAGGGCTTGATCTGGGGCTTTTGTGTGAGGAAAAAGGGTTGAGTGTGGAGGAGATTATTGCTTTACATGTAAAGAGTATGTACAGTGTGTATGCCATTGGGTTTGCGCCTGGTTTTGCGTATTTGGGCGAGATTGATGCTCGTTTGGCTACGTCACGCTTAGCGAATCCTCGAAAGGCTGTTCCTAAGGGAAGTGTTGCCATTGCCGATAGACAAACAGCTGTTTATCCAGCTCAAAGTCCTGGTGGATGGAAAGTATTAGGACGAACCCCTATGGCGATGTTTGATGCTACGTATAAAGGTCTTTCTCTTTTACATGTTGGTGATAGTGTACGTTTTGAGCCCATTTCTAAAGAGATGTTTTTAAAGCTAGGTGGCGAGTTATGAATGGTTTTTTCGTTCAAAATGGTGGAATTCAAAGCTCTATTCAAGACGTAGGTCGTCAGGGTTTGAGCGATATTGGACTCACGCAAAGTGGTGCAATGGACGAGTTGGCATTTGGGTATGCCAATATGCTCGTAGGAAATACGTTTAACACACCTGCTCTTGAAATTGCTATTGGTGGAGTCGTTTTGGAAGCACATGGTGTGATGCGTATTGCGATATGTGGTGCAAATATGCACGTTACCTGCAAAGAAAAAGTGTTAGCGTTGTGGCAAACCCATACCCTTCAAAAAGGGGATGTGTTGCATTTTGCTTTTGCCAGTGATGCACAATTTGCTTATCTTGCGGTAGAGGGTGGATTTCAAACGCCTTATGCCTATGGGAGTTTTTCGACCAGTCTTAAAGAGGGATTAGGAGGCATTGAAGGGCGAAAACTTAAGGCAGGTGATTTTTTATTGGTCTTAGCCCATCAAAACGTAGGGGAAAAACGAAAGATACAAGAAGCATTTGTTCCAAGCTATCCTGCAGACATTACAGTTCGTTTGCTCAAAGGGTATCAAGAAGAACGATTTGATGCAGAGGAGCAAAGACGTTTTTTTGAAAACACCTATACCTTTAAAGGTGAGGGCGATAGAATGGGATACCGTTTAAGTGGTGAAAAAATCGTGCCAAGTGTGACGGGTATTCTCTCTGAACCTATTTGTTATGGGGCGGTTCAAATCCCCAGTCATGGTGAGCCCATTGTGCTTTTAAAAGAGCGTCAAACCATTGGCGGGTATCCTAAAATTGGCTCAGTTATTGGAGTCGACTGTTTTAAGTTAGCACAACTCAAAACAGGTGGAAAGGTTCGTTTTTGTGAGGTTGCATTAGACGAAGCGTATCGTGCAACATACGCATTTTATGATTTTTTTAAAAAAATAGGAGTCTATTAAACTCCTATTTTGATTTTTAGGTTCTAAAATTACCTAAAACGGTGTTGAGTTTTTCTGTTAACCCGCTTAAATGATCTGTCGCTCCGCTAACCTCTTCCATGCTACGGGTATTGCTCAGTGTAATGGTATTGATTTCTTCAATTTTAACAACAATGGCATCAATTTTTTGACCTGTTTTAAGATAATCTTGCACGGTGTGTTCGCTTGAAAGCGTTGCATTATCCATAATACGTGTTGTTTCATTAATGTTTTTTTCGACTTCTTCTGCAATCTGTGTCAGTTTTTCCATGCTTTGTGAGTTACTGTTCATATGTTCACTGGCATCATTAATGGCTTGTACAATGACATTAATGGTTGCATTAATCTCTGTTAAACTTTTTTGGGTACGTTCTGCTAAGTTTCTCACTTCATCCGCAACTACGGCAAATCCTCTGCCATGCTCTCCCGCTCGTGCGGCTTCAATAGCAGCGTTTAGCGCTAAAAGATTGGTTTGATCCGCAATATCAGAGATCACTGTAAGCACACCCTTGACCTGATCAGCATCTTGACTGAGCCTTGAAATCTGATGGGCAAGTTGAATCTCTGTTTGCGCATTGGATTGTACTTGATTTGCCATGTTAAGAATTTCATTTTTAGCATTGAGGAGTGTTGCATGTGCGGTACCAATCTCTTTTTCTGATTCCCGCGCTTTTTGAAGGGAGAGGGTAAGCTCTTCTTTAATGCTTCGTGACATTTGATTGGTCTCATGGACGATAGAAGAAGTCTCCTCCGCACGTTTTCCAACTTCTAAGGCAGTGGAGCTAAGCTCATTGGCTACGGATGCATTTTCACTGCTTGAAGATTTTGCAAGAGTGACGGTTGTGCGTACTTTATCAATAAAAAGGTTAAAAGCTTTGGCAGTTTGTCCTATTTCATCACCACTTTTAATCTCCATTTTTTTGGTTAAATCCCCATCGCCACTGGAGAGATTTTCTGCTCTTACTTTTAGTTCTTGAATAGGATTAATGACCATTTTTTTCAAAGCAAGAATCAGCATACCCATAATCAATGCGGTAATAAGACCCATAATGATAAGCTGTTTAATCAAAATATATTGTGCCTCATGCACAACCGCTTTAACAGCTTCTAACTCCTTAGCAATAAGAACTTCACCCACACGTGTTCCATCAAAAGAGAGGAGCTCTTCTCTGACAATGAAGTACGTTGGTGTTAAAAAATGTGAACCCATAGAAGAGAGGTCTAATGTTTTAATTTCGTCAAAAAGTTTCATATCGCTGATCTCTTTTTTCTGAGAGAGTGCCGTATCTTTTGCAAGAAGGGCATTTTTGGCTCCTGCGCTGAGGTTTAAGAGTTTTTTGTCCGTGAGAAACATGACACTTGCTCCTAAGTCTTTTTTTGCATTTTCTACAACAGCATCAAAAGACGTAATAAACTCAACCGAACCTAGGTATTTTCCTTCCATAAGCACAGGCGCAACGCCTCGCAATGACATCCCTGCAACGCCCATTTCAATGGCTTTGAGTGGTTTTTGACTCTCTTTAACTTTTTTGATGGTTTGACGAAAACTTGAGAGGTCGTCGCCAAATTTGTTAGGCATCCATTCTCTTAAAAAACTTTTAATATCGTGAGTATGAATGTGAATTTGTGCCGCTTTGTACGTGGTTTGCTCTTTGTAGAGTGTGATGAGCTCT
>RZYK01000476.1 GCA_009930355.1 Campylobacterota bacterium
ATCAAATAAAACATAGGTATGAGACGCAAACCCTTCTCTTTGTAGTGCATGCTCAATCGCTAAAGAGGTAAAATTTGCTTCTTTTTCACCTGAAATAATTTCAAAATCAAGTCCAAAACGACGTTTTATCTCTTTCAAAATAGAGGGAGCATTGTGTGCAACACGCATGGCTTGGGTTGTAACACAGATACATTGCTCATGCGTAAAATCAAAAAGCCTAGAGGCTTCTTCAAGTGCTTGAAAAATCGCATTTTGTGAACTTTCACAAATCATTTGGTTGAGATGTAAGTCTTTAGCCGTGCGTACAATTTTTTCATATGTTTTTATTTTTTTCTTGCTTTTACAATCCATTTGTACAATACGTAAGGTATTTGAGCCTAAATCACAAGCAATCATAAATCTATCTTCTATCGAATGCGTTTGGTAAATAGTTTAATAACGCCCTGTATAACCATGCGAATTAAGCCAACAAACAGATAAACAATAAGCGTATAAAGCAGCGGATGGTAAGGCATATGGTGGGTTGCTAAATGTTTAAAATGTTCAATAGGATGGGATATCCACTGATTCATATGCATGCCCAATGCTAAAAAAACAAACAGCAAAATAAAAATGACACTCTCTTTTTTCATCAGGTTTCACTTTTTGAGAAATAAAAAAAGATTCTAAGAAAATAAAACTTAAGAGTAGGTTTTTTTTATGTTACATAGTTGTAGTGTTTTCAGAAAACTATAAACAAGTAAAATTCTTAAGTATAATTTCACTTAACAAGGAAAACCTCAGATTATTGGAAGTAGAATGGGGGATAATCAACAAAAAAGGACGGGTAATCTATGCAATCAGATACTATCATCGAAGAAGTGCTTCGTGAGATTGAGAAACAAGAAAGCGTGCTTTCTCGCCGTGAAGCGATGAAACTTTTAGCACTCTCTCCTCTCGCAGCAGGCGTATTGGGAAGTGCTAGTACGACAACATCTGCTAAAGCAGCTTCAAATGCCAAGGGTAAAATTGTCATTGTCGGTGG
>RZYK01000477.1 GCA_009930355.1 Campylobacterota bacterium
TTATTTTTTTTAGCACGGTTAACGCTGCCCGAGTGCTATTCAGCTATTTTATTAATTTGAAAATCGGACGTATAAACGTATTACGTTTATATATACGTTAGGGTGCATTTAAGAAGGCAACAATCCATTAAGATACTCGATAGCTGATTTAATCGTATCGTTGTCTATCTCACCCAATTTTATCTGAATCATATCTCCAAACATTTTAGATTCAGACTCAGCATTATAACCAGTATCATTATACATATATGAATATTGAATTGATTCAGCTATATGCTGAGCTTGTATAGTTTTAGAAAAATCCATTTGAGCAATTGTAACAGCAATCTGTTTTATTTTTTCAACTTGTGATAGTGATAAGTCTAATCTTTGAGTAGCTGTTTTTAATAAAATTTCAGAAGAATCGCACAGTTTTAATTCTGGTTTTTGAAATTGTAAAGATTTTTCTACTCTTGTGGAAATATCTTCTAAGGTTTCACACTTACCTTTTTGTTCATACGACTGTGGTTTAACTATCTCTATTTTTATATCACCATCTGAAACAAAGTTATCAAACCAACCTTTACAGAATGACTTAATAGATTTATAATCATCAAATCCATTTTTGTAATCTTCGGCAAAATGAATTGATATTGAATATTCACCTGTTTTAGCTATTTCAATAGCTCTGAATAAATTACACCATAAACCGATTATGTTTTTCATAATTTTAAGAATAAAAACGCACCCTAACAAAGTATATAGCAAATTGGGGATGCATTCCAATAAGCTACATTTGTGCTTTTAATTTACTTTGTCGCAAGTCGAAAGGTCAGCACATTTAATCCCCAACTTGCCATATACTTAACGTTGTGTGCAAGTGCTACGAAAGTGCATTTAATCAAGTTCGTAGCAACTTGCCCGTAATTTATTTTTCTTCCTCCCCGCTTTTGCGCTTAGGCGCAATTTGAATTTCAAGATTGAGCGGTTTAATGAAGTCATTTAGCCAATTTAAACGATTTTCAAAGGTTCTTAGCTTGCTTG
>RZYK01000148.1 GCA_009930355.1 Campylobacterota bacterium
AAGCCATACTCCGCTCTGGTTCCTGTAACCACACATATTTTTCGTTTCATAGCAACTCATCTTCCACGTAATCTCGAAGTGCCACACTTCCGATGACTTCATCCCATCGCATAGGGCTCATGCCATTGCCTGGGCGTTTAATGGTAATGTTTTCCTTTGTGAGTTTTTCGCCTTTTTTGATAGCTTTACATGTAAGAATCGATTTGCGTGCAATCGCCTTATTTTTAGCCTCACTCTTACTTGGCTTTTTCATGCCATCACCTAAAGCCTTTTCAACATGGCGTATGGCTTGCACCATCGCTTTGAGTTCATCTGGCTCTAAAGAGGCTTTATGATCAGGCCCTTCCATCGTCTTATCCAGTGTAAAGTGTTTTTCAATCACACATGCACCCATTGCCACAGCAGCGATGGGAATCTCAATGCCTTGCGTATGATCAGAATAGCCTACCTTCACACCAAAAGCATGAGACATCGTCTGCATGGCTTTTAAATTCACTTCATCCATAGGACAGGGATACTCTGTGGTTGCATGTAAAATGGTGATATTTTCTTTAGGTGTTCCTGCCCTGACCAAGACATCTAGTGCATCTTCCACTTCACCCAAATCTGCCATGCCCGTCGAGAGAATGACCTCTTTTCCAAAACTCCCAATCTGACGCAGGTAGGGAAGATTAGTAATTTCCCCGCTGGGGATTTTAAAAATGCTCATACCAAGATGATGAAGCAAAGCGATACTCTCATGATCAAAGGGCGTAGAGAGAAAAAGAATATTTTTGGACTGGCAGTGTTTGATGAGCTCATGGTGTGCCGCTTCATCCAGTTCAAGCTTTTTTATCATCTCATACTGTGATTCATCCACGCTTGTTGTCTCTTTTTGATACTCTGCTTTTTGAGCTGTTTTTGAGACAAGCTTATCGGCTTTGAACGTTTGAAACTTCACAGCATCCGCACCCGATTCACTGGCAACATCAATCAACTTTTTAGCAAGTTCTAGGCTACCGTTGTGATTCACTCCCGCTTCTGCGATGATAAAAACCCTGCTCATTTTGCCACACTCCCCGCTTTTATAAACCCTTGTATTTCACTATATTCTTTACATGTAACGTTACTTCCATAAAAAGTACCCTCTTTGACACACGCTCCACCATTCACAATGGCTCCTGTTGAGATATGACAATAATCTTCAATGATGGCATCATGTTCAATAAGGGCTTTAGAGTTAATAATACAATTTTTTCCAACATTTGCATTGGCATTGATCAGCGCATGATGCATCACAATCGACCCCTCCCCCACCTTTGCGTGTTTAGAAACATGCGCCAAAGGAGAGATAATGCTAGGTAATTCATAATCTAAATTTTTAAGCTGTTCAAACAATGCCATGCGAATCTTAGGCGTTTTTATCTGCCCAACGCTAATAAAAGCATAGGCGTACTGCGCACGTAAAACCTCTAAATCTTCATCGCACCCAATAATCTTATATCCCAAAACCTCTTGCCCCATCAACTCTTTTTTATCGATAATACCCGCAATTTCAAACCGATTTTCCTGCTCAATGACATCAATGACTGAGCGACAGTGCCCCCCACCGCCAATGAGCAAAAGTTTTTCTTTCATGCTCTCACCGAACTAGGAATATTCACAACACGCTCTTCCAAATACATCGCATTGGAAATATCCGCACATTGACAGGTTTTAAACATCTCTAGTTTATTCATAAGCGTCCAGATGGGGCGACTCATCACGCCATTGGAATTGGTGTATTCCAAAAACGCATCTCTTTGCTCTTTATTTTCCAAAATAACGCCGTTTAGCCAATAATTAGAGGATGCCTCTTTAGGCTCTTTGATAAATGCCATGTTTTGTGAAGCGAAAAATGCTTCATAGATTTTAGCTAACGCCCTTTTGTTCTCTAAAAAATTCTTTAATTGTTCAAGTTGTGCTACTAAAAGAGCAGCGTTCAGATTGGGGAGACGGTAATTAAAGCCTATTTCATCATGGACAAATTCCCATTTATGAGGAATTTTAGCAGTTGTAGTGATGTGTTTAGCTCTTTTTGCTAAGACTTCATCATCAGTGACAATGACACCCCCACCACCACTGGTGATGATTTTATTGCCATTGAAACTAAACGCTCCCACCTTACCAAAGGTACCTGTGTGTTTGCCTTGATAATAACTCCCTAAGCTTTCCGCCGCATCTTCGACTAAAGCAATATGCCACGCCTCACAAATGGCTTTTATCTCATCGATACGGCACGGATGCCCAAAGGTGTGCATCGGCACACACACGCTTATCACTTTACCCGTTGTTTTGTTGATGCATTGATTCTCTTTTATTTCTGCATGGGTGATTAAAAAATCCTCTAACGCTTTGGGACTAAGACCCAAAGTATCTCTATCCACATCAATAAAAATGGGCTTTGCCCCACAATAACTGATGGCATTGCACGTCGCAATAAAAGAGAGAGGCTGTGTTAGCACCTCATCGTCTCTTTTGACACCCATTAAGACCAAACTTACATGTAACGCTGCTGTTCCATTCACCGTAGCAATGGCGTACCTACTTCCTACGGTTTGGGCAAACTCTTTTTCAAAACGATCCACATACGCTCCAACGCTTGAAACAAAGGTAGAATCGATACAATCCATCAGGTACTTTTTCTCATTGCCAATAAATAAAGGTGCGTGCAGAGGGATAAACTCTTTCGTTGCAAATGTCTCTTGAATAAACGTGACGATATTGTTATACATTACATTTTCCCATCAAGGTATTTACCTGTCTCTTTATGCCCAAAATTTGGGATCATCTCATGAAACAAGCTTACAATCTCCTCTTTTTTCCAACACTGAGCCTGTTTCATCGCTCCAATTTTGTCTGTAAAAACGTTGAGCTTTTCTTCATCAAAAAGTGGCTCATTTTTAATAATACCAAGATTTTTAAAGCGATTCATATCAAGCGTTTCATTTTCGGTAAAAAACTCTTCAAAATCTTTCTCACCCGTGGTATCACTGCTTGTAAACAAGCAAGGCCATTTACCCTCTTTTGGAAGCGTTTTTACAAGTTCCCTCGCCTCATTTTCATCTTTACATGTAAAGGCTTCATAACCTCTTTCTTTGAGATATTTAACGGCAATTTCTGCAAAAGTTATCAGGTGCAACGCTTCACTGAGTTTTGGAAAAAAGATGTCTCGATTTTCACCAAAGATACAACTCATCAAACAAAGCTCACCACTTTCTTGAGGGGTAACGAAATAGCGTTTAATGTCATTGGGAGCGACAATGGGTTGGGCTTTTGCAAGACGTTGATTAAAGCCATGAAGCAGTGAACCATCGCTAAAAGCGACATTGGCAAAACGTGCTGTGGAGATAGGAATCTGAAGACTTTTACGCATCAAGAACATCTCCATAATGCGCTTACTCGCTCCCATCATATTCACAGGATTTGCCGCTTTATCGGTGGAGACACAAAAATATTTTTTAACGCCATTATCAATGGCTTGTTGTAAGGTTTTATCGGTATTGAAGATGTTTACATCAATCATGCGCATAAGCGTAAAGGGATCTTTCTCGCTTCTGACATGTTTCAATGCGGAGAGATTTAAAACATAGTCATACTTCCCATCTGCTTTGATAAAAGCATCGTATTCTACACTTCCAATATCAAGAGCGAACGTTTGAAAATCCCCATCAATATAGCCCATGGAACTGCGTATATCACGCACCAGTTCAACCATATTGTTCTCGCTAATATCAACAACATGTAGCTTTTTAGGATTGCGCTTAAAAATCTCTTTGGTAACGGCTTGACCAATACTTCCTGCCCCTCCAATCACTAAAAAAGAAGATACTGAGACAATGCATGCAAGATCTGCTTCATGGGTTTGAATGTCATCATAAAACAGCTCTTTTTCTCGACCGATAAGTTTTAAAATATTAGACATGAGACGCTTCCTGTGATTGATTGAAACAAACGGTTCCTACTTCAAGTCCTGCTTTTTTTAGAAAATATTGAACCAATAAGGCACCCTCTTTTCTTTTGGCTTTTAAATCTTGTTCACAAATAGCATAAGACTTCACAATGGACTTATCAAAAATTTTAGAAAGTGTAAATAATGCCGTTGAATAAAATGAAACCACACATTTTGGTTTTATTTTTTGAGAAATAAAATACATCTCAATTGGCATAGTATTTTCAAAAATTTTAAAATGTTCATCTTCTAATTTTTTTAATTCAGTTGTAATTGTTTCAGCGCGATGTGGAATATAGACTATTTTTTCACCCTTAAAGTCATTTTTAACTATTTTTATATAGTGCAAATAGGCTTCATAGGAAACCACATCTGCACTTACAAAACATTGACCCAAAAAATAAATATTATTATTTAAAGTAAGAATATCACCCATACCCTTTTTTAAATGATAAAAGCTATGCAGAACAATCTCTTCTTCACCCTTACGTTCTAAATCAAAAATAGTAAAATAGGCAACAGGTTTTTTACGTTTAATACTAAGCCCTGCTAGCAAAAATCTTATATCTCGTATAGAAGTATATTGTTTTGTTCCTGGCAGTTCTCCATGATATTCTAATGTATATGCACCATCATCAAATAAATACGATTTTTCATACTCCAAGTTAGCCAATAGCAATTTTTGAAAACTTCCTAAATTTCCAAAAAAGATAAAGTTATAGGCATGTTTTTTGAGTTTCCTAGTTAACGCAACATAACGAAAATAATTTGACTTACTAGGAGGCATTTCTATAAGTTCTTCATATTCACACATAGAAAGCATCTCTTTCATTTGTACATTATTTTTATCTAAATGATTTTGCACAATTAAAAAAATATTGTTTTTCAATTTAAAATGCGCAATCGCTTCATACGCATTCAAAACTTGTAGGGGTGATCTGATAATAAATAAATTTTTCATCCATTAAACCTTTTCATTTTTCACTTTTTGACTTGGTATTTCCTTACTTGCTAAAATCATTAAACCTGTCATAAAAACAAATAGAATATTTCCAAATTGTCTAAACCAAAAATGCCTTGCTAAAAATGCAACCATAATCACCGTTATAAAAATAATACTCAGCTCCTTTAACTCTTTATCAGG
>RZYK01000149.1 GCA_009930355.1 Campylobacterota bacterium
ATTTTAGGAAAAAATCGCTATTATAAAGAACATATCATTGTAATTTTAGTGTTGAGGATTTGAATGAAATACCACGTAATTGCCTTAGTCTGTAGCTCCCTACTTTTCCTAAGTGGCTGTGCACAAAAAGAGTTAGCCCAAAATGCCCCAGCCCTTCCTCAAACAAAAGATGATGCCCCTAAGCGTGCAGAAATTCTTCAAAATGCCCTTAAACACCATGGTAAAAAAGATGGTGGAGATTGTTCAGGGTTTGTAACACTGGTCAATAAAGAGAGCTTTGCTCCCTACTTTACCACGGAAGAGCTCAATGAATACTTTGAGGACGCAAGGCGTTCACTCGCCATCTACAACCTCCTAGAGACACAAAACCGTCTCTACCATGAAAAACCTAAAGTAGGCGATCTCATTTTCTTCGCCAATACCGTTAAAAAATATGCAAGAGCTAAAAAAAGTATTGACAATATCACTCATATTGGGATTATTACTAAAATTGACACCGATGAAACCGTGCATTTTATCCACCATACCAAAGGAAAAAATTCGATTAGCCAGATGAATTTAAACTATCCAACACTTGCGTTTTTTGAAGAGAAAATAATCAATTCTTATATGGGAAAATGCCCTAAAAACGAAGGATATCTCTGCCTAGCTCCTTCTTATTTCAGTGCTTATGGGAGCATTAAATGAAACCAATCCTTTTAAGTCTTAGTGCCCTACTGCTGTGTGGATGTGCTATCACTCAGGTTGAAGTAGCACCAACTAGCAATGTAGCTGAAGTGTATGTTGAACCAAAAATGTACATTGACAAAGAACCAAACAATGAGCTCTTTCTGGAAAAGGAGAAAGAGGGATATAGGTTGCGCCATGCACCTGAGCTTTCCTCCCGTGAAATGATTGTTGAAAATGCTATGATGTATTTGGGTAAACGAGATGGAGGGGATTGTTCAGGATTTGTCAATCTTATCAATCTCAAAACTGGTCGTCCTTTTTACGATGAAAAAGAGTTAAACGCTAGTTTTGATAACGCACGAAAATCCCGTGCTATGTTTAATCTTATGTCCAAAAAAGGCAATGCCTACGAAGCACGCCTTCCTAACATCGGAGACCTCGTCTTTTTTGAAAATACCGAGCGAAGAGCCACCCCTAAAACTAAAAAAACAGTTACAAGCAAAACAAAAAATAGTAAAAAAGAGGTCGCACAAAAGAAACCACCGGTGCCTAATGTGACTGAGAATATCACGCATGTAGGAATTGTCACCAAAGTTGAAACCGATGGTACGGTTGAGTTTATTCACCACTCCAATGGTAAAAATATCTTAGATTATATGAATTTCAACTACCCTATGCTCACCCATAAAGATGGCAAAAAAATCAATACCTATATGAAGCGTTGCCCCTCAAAAAATGGAGCTGTTCAACCGCAATGCATGAATATCGCCTTTTTTGTCGCATACGGCACGTTTTAATTTTACACACAATACAAGCAAAGCTTGAATTGCGAGATAGAACTAAAGCTAGCCAATAAATTGGCAGAAAAAGGAAATTGAAATTTAAAGATAGAAGAAAGAGGTGCGACGATGCACCTCTTTAAAATTTAGATATCTTGCTCAATCACTTCAGCAAAACGGTTAAAATAACGTTCCGATATAGCTTCAACGCTTTTTGACACATCGTTACATGTAAAGCTATTTCCACCCACGGTTCCGATTTTAATAGCACTTAAACCAATGGTTTTCGCCATCGCTTCAAAACCTGCTTCGTCATTGACTTCAACAAGTGCACGTGAGAAACTCTCTGCAAAAATGTCTCTTGAATCTTTACATGTAAATTTACATGTAACGCCTTTTCCACTTTTTGCAGACATCTTTGCAAGCGCAATAGCAATACCACCAACATTGACATCTTTAGCCGCATTGAGGTAGCCTTTTTTATTCGCTTCAATGACCAATTCCCACAGTTTAAGCTCTTTGCCATAATCAAGAGGCGCCAATGTACCTTCAACTTTACCAAACAACTCTTTCATATACAAACTACCACCAAAATCGCTTTGGGTATCACCGATGAGATAAACCGAAGCGCCCTCTTTTTGGAAACTGGAAGGAAGTGTTTTGTTCGCATCATCATTTAGACCTACCATCACAATCGCAGGCGTTGGGAAAACACCCACACCATTGGTTTCATTGTACAAAGAGACGTTACCGCTCACCACTGGTGTATTGAGAGCCGCACACGCCTCTTTAATGCCATAACACCCTTGTGCAAACTGCCACATGACTTCTGGGTTTTCTGGATTTCCGTAGTTGAGACAATCGGTAATGGCAAGAGGTCGTGCGCCACTCATCGCAACATTTCTTCCACTCTCAGCCACCGCAGCAGCAGCGCCCATTTTAGGGTCGATGTAGTTATAACGTGGGTTACAGTCACTACTCATGGAGAGTGCTTTACCGTTTTCTTTGATGCGAATCACGCTTGCATCAAGGCTTCCAGGCGCTTTAATCGTATTGGTTTGAACGGTTGAGTCGTATTGGTCAAAAATCCATGATTTATCACTAACTTCAACAGAATTTAAAAGGGTATCAAACGCTTTTTGGTTATCCACTTTTGCAAAGTCATTGATCGTTGTGTTTTTAATAGAAGCGAGATACATTGGCTCTTTAGTTGGTCTGTCATAAATTGGTGCTTGCTCACTGACAGGTTGTACTGGCATATCCGCCACTCTCTCACCATGCCAGAAAAGCTCCATATTGCCCGTTGCGGTGACTTCACCGATAATTTCAGCGTTCAAGTCCCATTTTCTAAAGATTTCAACCACTTTATCTTCATACCCTTTTTTCGCACAAATAAGCATTCGCTCTTGTGATTCAGAGAGCATAAATTCAAACGGTTGCATACCTTCTTCACGGGCTGGGACTTTATCTAAGTGCATAATCATACCGCTACCACTACGTCCCGCCATCTCAAATGAACTAGACGTCAAGCCCGCAGCACCCATATCTTGAATACCCACGATGTAGTCGGTTTTAAAGAGTTCTAAACATGCTTCCAAAAGAAGTTTTTCAGCAAATGGATCGCCTACTTGTACTGTTGGGCGAAGGCTTTTGTTCGCTTCAGTAAAGCTATCACTCGCCATAACAGCGCCACCCAGTCCATCACGACCTGTTTTTGAACCCACATACACCACGGGATTGCCAAGACCTTCCGCTTTTCCATAAAAAATTTCATCACTTTTTGCAAGTCCAAGGGTAAACGCATTCACCAAAATATTGCCATTGTAACTCTCATCAAAAAACGTTTCACCGCCAATGGTCGGAACACCCATACAGTTACCGTATCCACCGATACCCGCAACCACACCACGTACCAAATAGCGTTGGTGATGGGAGGTATCGTCATTGTTGGTGACATTACCAAAACGAAGGGAATTCATGTTAGCTACAGGGCGTGCACCCATCGTGAAAACATCTCTTAAGATTCCACCCACACCCGTTGCTGCACCTTGGTAGGGTTCAATGAAACTTGGGTGGTTGTGTGACTCCATCTTAAAGACAGCCGCCATGCCATCGCCCACGTCGATAACACCCGCATTCTCACCTGGTCCTTGAATGACCCATGGGGCCTTGGTGGGGAAGCCATTGAGGTATTTTTTGCTGGATTTGTAAGAGCAGTGCTCACTCCACATGGATGAGAAGATACCGATCTCTAGCATATTAGGCTCACGTCCTAAAATGTTCAAAATATTTTCATATTCGTCTTTGGTTAACTTATGTTTTTTTAACACTGCGTCTAAATTTTCCATGGATTATCGCCCTATGTGATGTAATTAAAATGGGCTTATTGTACAAAAAAGGAACTAAAAGTTAGTTTTGACGCAAATACTCCTCACACGCTTCTGAACTCATGGGTTTTGCAAATAAAAAGCCTTGCGCCATTTTACAGCCATTTTTAAGTAAAAACTCTTTTTGCTCTTCCTCTTCGACGCCTTCTGCTAATACTTCAAGCTTTAAACCCTTTGCTAGATCTACAATGGCACGTAAAATAGCTCTATCTTCGTAATCATAAGGCAAATCTTTAATAAAAGAACGATCAATCTTAAGTTTTTGGAGTGGCAATTGTTTAAGATAACTCAAAGAAGAATATCCTGTTCCAAAATCATCCACTGCAATACTAAAACCCAAATCTTTAAGTTCTTGAAGCATCGGAATAGAAGATGTAGCTTTTGTCATAATATAACTCTCTGTGACTTCTAATTCAATACACGAAGCATCTACATTAATTTCTTGACGTATTGATTCTAGTCTCTGCACAAAATTTTCTTCTTCCATCTGTACACCCGAAATATTAATTGCCATTTTCCCCTCAAAAAGCTTTTGGTTTTTCCATGCTTTGAGTTGATACAAAGCTTTTTTAAAAACCATCTCACCCAAAACAACAATCAAGCGATTTTCTTCTGCTCTGGGAATAAAAGAATTAGGATTCATAACCCCTTTCATCGGATCCATCCATCGAACCAATGCTTCAATGCCAACCACTTTTTCTGTTTCCAAATCAACTTGTGGCTGATAATAGAGGATAAACTCATCTTTTTCAATGGCACGTTTTATTTCGTTATCAAGTTTTGTGGATTTAATAATACTATCTGTCATGTCTTGTGTATAAAAAACATATCTATTTTTGCCACTACTTTTGGCTTCATACATGGCTGTATCTGCATTTTTAAAAAGAGCTTCAAAACTATTGCCATTTTGCGGAGCACACGCAACACCTATACTTACTCCTAAGGAAAACGCATCTTCTTCAATCACAATAGATTCAATTAAACTTTGTACCAAATCTTCACACAAACTTCCTACATGTAAATGCCCCTCCGTTAAAATAACAAACTCATCGCCCCCTACACGTGCTAAAAAATCAGACTCTTTAATACAGGAGTTAAATCGCTTTGCAACAATTTGAATCACTTTATCACCAATAGAATGCCCATACATATCATTGATATTTTTAAAATAATCCAAATCCAAAAATAAAAAAGCCATCGAAGTAGATTCACTCAAACGTCTTTTTTCAAACTCCTGCCTTAAATAAGCCCGATTA
>RZYK01000150.1 GCA_009930355.1 Campylobacterota bacterium
CAGACGTTTTTTTATAGAAGAGATTTTAAAAATGCCACACGATGATAACATTGATGTGGAAAGAGTCGTGCGTTACATCTCAGGCATGGGTGGCGATGCGCTCAAACGCATTGGGCAAGAGGCTGCACTTTTTGCCGCACGCAAAGGTTTTAAATCGATTAGCGAAGAGATGCTTTTAGAGCAGATCAATGTCATTAAATATGGCGCAAAATTGGAAAATAAACAGATTCGTGATATTGAGATGTCTATGGCAAAAACAGCCTACCATGAAGCAGGGCATGCGGTGCTTTCTTACGTGCTTACCCCTTCGATTAAAATTGAGCAAGTCACCGTTGCGCCTCGTAGTGATGCTTTGGGGTTTGTCTCCTACCACCACGATGATTATATTGATGCGATTTCTAAAAAAGAACTTTTTGCCAATATGTGTATTTTATTGGCTGGGCGCATTGCCAAGATGGAACGATTTGGGCAAGCAGGAATGGAGAGTGGGGCGATGAATGACCTTGAAGTGGCAACCATGCAAGCCTATGCTGCCATTGCACTCTTTGATATGGATGAGGAGTTAGGCTACATTAATGTCAATGGCATTGAGTCAGAATACGATAAAGAGTTACTTTCAACAAAGATTGAAGAGCGCCTTTTAGTATGGATGAAAGCCGCACAAACACAGACCGAAAAAGAGGTGAAACGTTTATGGCCCGCCATTGAAGCGGTGGCATTGGCGTTATTGCAAAAAGAGATGATAGATGGCATAGAGCTTAAAAATATCATTGAGGCAAAACTCACAGATGAAATAAAAAAGAGGGAAAAATAAAATAAGAAGTTTGGTGGTGGCTGGAGACGGAATCGAACCGCCGACACGGAGATTTTCAGTCTCCTGCTCTACCGACTGAGCTATCCAGCCACGCTTTGAAGAGTTGAAATTATAGCTTAAAAACTTTAAGAGTAGCTTAGGCTCAAGAAAGAGCCAAAGCCTTAAATAAATCACCTCTGTGAGCATACGATTTGAACTGGTCAAGGCTCGCAGCAGCAGGAGAGAGAAGGGCAACGCTTTTGGTGGTGTGGAGGGCATGAATCTGCTTCATGGCTTCTTCAAGTACGAAGCATTTAGAAAGCCACAGTCCCTCTCTTTGGGCAAAGGTAGCCAGTCGTTCGGTATTGGAGCCAATGGCAAATATCTTTACATGTAAAGGTTTCATAAAGTCAAAAAGCTCTTGCAAATCGACTCCTTTATCATCACCGCCTAAAACGAGTAAAATTTCTTCATCTTTATAGCGTTTAAGCGCTTCAATGGTCGCATCCACATTGGTTCCCTTAGAGTCATCCACCCATAAACGTCCTTGTTTATCGTGGAACTCTTCAATTTTGTAGTGATCGATTTTGAAGGTATTGATGAGGTCATAATCAACTGTATCCAAAAGAATTTTTTGAGCGGCCATGGCAAGAACAGCATCGAGTAAAAACGGTGTTTTAAAGTTTACTTTTGAAAGTTCTATGCCTAATTGTTGGGCTAAATCTTCCTCATTCTCATACGCAATCACATGGGCTAAGGTTTGAATCGCAGCGTGTGCTTTTGGCAAGATAGCCACACTTCCCTCACGCATACGTTTTAATGGTGAGAGTTTGGCGTCTATGTACGCTTCCATGCTTCCATGCCATGTTAGATGGTCAGGCTTAATGGGCAAGAGCAGATAAATATCGGGTGCGGTGAGCTTCGTGTAGTGAAAGGTAAACGAACTGGTTTCTAAGACCCAAATGGGTGCTTTTTCATCCAACTCTGATAGAGGTGTCCCAATATTTCCACCCGCAAGTGCACCTTGTTTTTCTAAGAGAAATTGGCACATTTGGGTGGTGGTGGTTTTGCCATTGGTGCCACTAATCCAGATGCTAAAAGGCATTGCCTCTTTAAAAAAGTCATATTCGCTGGTGACATGAAGGGCTTTTTGAATAAGTGGATGCTCTGTTGGAAAGCCTGGACTTGGAATCTCTATACTGCTTTTCTCAGGCTCGAACATCGCGGGAGGAAGCAGGAGGTTTCCGTATTCATCTTCACCTTTACATGTAAAGGCATCATCAAAAATTTGGCAGTTTCCTGCATAGCGTTTTGCAATTGCTTTGGTGGTTTTTCCGTGTCCAAAAAGTGTTATCATCGTATTTTCAATGCCGTAAGTGCTAAAAGATTTGACATGAGCGCAATAATCCAAAATCTCACGATAATCTTGTTTTCTGGCCAACCTTTCACCTCAAAATGGTGATGAATTGGCGCCATAAGGAAGATACGCTTTTTACGTGTCTTGTAACTTCCTACCTGTAAAATAACCGAAACTGTCTCTAAAACAAATACAAATCCAATCAAAAGCAATAAAATTTCATTTTTAGAAATAATCGCCATATAGCCAATGAATGCTCCAACACTCAAGCTTCCACTATCGCCCATAAAAACCTCGGCTGGATAACAATTAAACCATAAAAAGCCGACCAATGAGCCCATAACCGCTGTGGCGACGATAACCACTTCACCACTACCTCCGACTTTTGGAAGGAGCAAGTATCCACTTAAAAAGGCATTGCCTCCGACATAAACGAATACGGCAAGTGAGAGAATAGAGAGGATAGAAGGTACGGTTGCTAGCCCATCAAGCCCATCGGTAAGATTGACGGCGTTGCTTGAGGAAATCATAACCAATACCCAAAAACCGAGCGCTAAAAGATGCATATCAAAAAGAGGGTATTTGTAAAAAGGGATAAAAAAGGTGGTGTCCAAATCAACATTTTTATATAAAATCCATGCGACAATCGAAGAGGCAAGGATTTGAAACATCAGTTTTGCACGAGGGGTTAGACCTGCGGTGTTGCTTTTACCCAAAATTTTGGAGAGGTCATCTTTCATGCCAATCAGCCCAAAGAGCAAAATACATGTAAGCGAAGAGATGACAAAAATGTTATTAAGGCGGGCACACAAAAGCACGGCAAGGGTTGCTGCACACAAAAAGACAATGCCTCCCATGGTAGGCGTTTTTCCTTTTTGCTGATGCGTTTGGGGGGCAAGGGCGTAAATAGGTTGGTTGGCATTGCGTGCTTTGGCCCATTTGATAAACTTTGGCATCAGGTAAACGGTGAAAATAAAGGCTAAGAAAAAGGCGATTCCTGCACGAACAGTAATATACTGAAGGAGGTTAATGGATGTGAGTTTGTAAAGAGCATACAGCATAAAGGGGACTTCCATATATTTTTATAAAAGCAACATTTTAGTAATATATTGCTTATAAGCTGATAACAAAGGGTACGATTTGAAAGCAGAGATTCAAAAAACCTTACTGATTATTACCGATGGTATTGGTCACAATGAAAGTGAGGTAGCAAATGCATTTGCAAAAGCCCATAAACCAACGTACGATAAATTATTTAAAAGCGTTCCTTATACGTTCATTCGCACCTCAGGATTGAGTGTTGGACTTCCAGAAGGACAAATGGGCAATAGTGAAGTAGGGCACATGTGCATCGGCAGTGGGCGTATTTTGTACCAAAATTTGGTCAAAATTTCACTCGCAGCGCAAGATGGCTCTTTAGCGAAAAACAAAGCACTTCAAGAACTTTTACATGTAAAAGGGTCTATTCATATTATTGGGTTAGTGAGTGATGGGGGTGTGCATTCGCATATTGAGCATATCATGGCATTAGCACGTATCGCAGAAGCGAGTGGGAAAAACGTTTTTTTACATATTATTACTGATGGAAGAGATGTTTCTCCTACGTCTGGTCTGGGATTTGTGGAGCAATTGGAGAGTCTGTGCAATGAGAACATTCACATTGCTTCCATTTCAGGACGTTTCTTTAGCATGGATAGGGATAATCGCTGGGAGAGGGTTGAGCAAGGGTACCGTGTGATGGTCGATGCAGAGCCTAAAACATCTTTACATGTAAAAGCGTACATGCAAAGTATGTATGATAAAGGTGTGAGCGATGAGTTTATTGAACCTGTCGCATTTGAAGCGTATGGTGGGATGAAAAGTGACGATGGGGTGATTTTCGCCAATTTTAGAAATGATCGTATGCGTGAACTCTCTCGTGCCATTGGCTTTGAAGCGTTTAGCGAATTTCCTCGCACCCTTAATGGCGTTGCTTGCATTACCATGACAGAGTACGATAGTAGTTATCCTTTTCCTATTATGTTTGAAGCTGATACGCCTCAACATACGCTTAGCGATGTGATTGCCGATGCAGGGCTTTCACAGTTTCATACGGCTGAGACGGAAAAATATGCGCATGTGACTTTCTTTTTTAATGGTGGAATTGAAGAGCCAAAAGTAGGGGAGACAAGGTTTTTAGTGCCTAGTCCAAAGGTTAAAACCTATGATTTGCAACCTGAAATGAGTGCGCATGCGGTGGGTGATGCTGTCTTAAAAGCGATGGATGAAGCGTATGATTTTATTGTCGTGAATTTTGCCAATGGCGATATGGTCGGACACACGGGAAGTTTGGAAGCAGGTATTAAAGCGGTTGAAGCGGTGGATGCAGAGCTGGGGCGTTTGTTTGAAAAAGCCAAAGTGACGAATTATTCTATTGTGCTTACGAGTGATCATGGCAATTGTGAACAGATGTTTGATAGTGAAGAGAAAACATTGACCAATCATACAACCTTTGATGTGTATGGTTTTGTGATGGATAAACGGGTGAAACGTGTTAACAAAGGTGGGCTTAATAATATTGCTCCAACGGTTTTAAAGCTCATGGGTTTACCCATCCCTCAAGAGATGGATGCGCCATTAGTTGAATTTTAAACGAATCAATTTACATATAGAAGGAAAACAATGAAATTTAGTGGAAAAAATGTTTTAGTCACAGGTGCGGCAAGTGGTATTGGTAAAGAGATAGCATTGACATTGGCCAGTTATGGGCTTAAAGTGTGGGTGAATTATCGTTCTCGTCCAGAACAAGCCGATGCGATTAAGGCAGAAATTGAAGCCAATGGCGGTGTCGCAGCGTTGATTGGGTTTGATGTTGCGGATGAAGAAGCGTTTGTTGAAGGGATTAAAACGATTGTGGATAGTGATGGTGAGCTCTCTTATTTGGTCAATAATGCAGGC